>JAFTGI010000142.1 GCA_017458195.1 Prevotella sp. | reverse complement strand
GCCCCTGCGTCTTGTTGAACGAGCGGAAATAGCGCTGCCCCCGCGCTCCATAGACTTGGCTGCAAAGTTACTAATTTTCTGCGACATGGCGGTCACTGCGATTCCGTTTTTTTATAGTCTGCCGACGTGTTTTTCTGATTTCGTACATCGGCCATGTACGAATTGTACATCGGCAGTGTACTAATTGTACATGGCCGATGTACAAAACTAAAAACGTGTTTCATATTAGTCGAGACCGCAGTCGCTGAACAGTCGCTCGATGGCCTCGCGGCTGACGGTGACGAGCACCTCGCCACAGGCCTCGCGGCGCTGCATCAAGGGGCTGAGCTGCGGGTCGGCGTGGAGCATGTCGGCGAACGGCTGGCACGTCGTGGCGGCCCGCGCGTCGGCCGGCAGGGCGTCGTAAGAGCCGAGGTAGACGTTGCCGTCGAACGTGTTGCGCGTCGACTGCGTCATCTCAAATCGCGAGGGCTCCTGCGCACAGAAGATGTTGCGGCGGAGCGTCGTCTCGTCGGCACAACCGTCCCACGAGTCGCTGCAGACTATCGTGCGGTCGATGTTGTCGGCCGGCTTGGGCGTGGCCACGATGATGTTATGCTCAAGGAGCGCCTTCGTCACGCGACCGGCGATGTGGACCGAGGGCGAGAACATGCCCTGGCGCGTCTCGCGCGGCCGGACGCCGTCGCCGATGCTGACGTTATAGCGCACCACCGGCGCCTCGTTGCCCAGGCTGTAGTTGCGCTCGGCGCCATTGTCGCAGACGAGCACCAGTCCGCCGTAGTTGTCGTGGCTGTAGTTATACTGGATGACCGTGCCGCGGCAGTTGAAGTCGCAGTCGTAAGCCTGGGCATCCCAGGGGGCCTTATGGCCCGAGACCTCATTGAACTGAATCACCGTGTCGTCGCAGCTCCAGGGCCAGATGCCCGCGGCGGCCTCCGTCATGGGCAGCAGCTCCGGGCAGAGGCGCATCAGGTTACCCTCGATGAGCGTGTGCTCGCAGCCGATGGGCACGATGCCGTCGCCCGGCACGCCCTCGATGAGACAGCCGCGCACCACCGTGTTTGTGCTCGGCAGCCACTGCCTGCGGTCGTAGTAGCCGCTCCAGATCATGGCATTGCGGGCGCAGTCGCGGATGTGGCAGTTCTGAATGGTCAGACTGTCGAAGCGCGAGGCGATGGTGCGACCGCCGTTGACGATGAGGATGCCCGAACCGCCGCCTTCAGCCTTGACGAGCGAGCCGTTGACGTCGCTGACCAGTACATGGTCGATGGTCAGCGAGCGCGACAAGCCGAAGTCGGAGCACTCAATCTTGAGGCCCGTGCGGCCGGCCAGCCGTTCGCGCCCGGTGTTGATGATGTGGAGGCCGGTCAGGGTCAGATAGCTCGAATTGAGCACCCGCACGGCATACATCGACTGGTCGTAGCCCCTGACGACGGGGGCAGCGCCCTCGCCGTAGGCCCCCACCAGGATGGGCCGGTCGGACGTGCCGGTGCCGCTGATCTCGAGCTCGCCCTCGAACGTGGCGCCGCGCCGCAGCAGCAGCTGGTCGCCGGGCTGCAGCTTCACCTGGCTGGCCCGCGCGAGCGACTGCCATGCCCCGTCGACCGATGTGCCCGTGCCCTCGTCACTGCCGCGCAGGGCGTCGACGTAGTAAGTGGTGGGCTCAGGGCGTCGGGTGTCAGGCAATGGGTGTTCGGCGGAGGATGACTCCGCCTTGCTGCAGGCTGTCAGTGCCGCGAGTGTTGCCAGAAGGATGAGTCTTTGTGTCATGCTTTTATTATATTAAATGAGGAATGAGAAATGAGAAATGAAAATGAAAAATGAAGAAATGCCTACGCGGACATTATGCGCAGCCCATTTAAACATTCCTTCATTTACATTTCTCATTTCTCATTTTTCATTTCTCATTTGAAAGATTTACTTCCAGAGCGGGTTCTGCTCGAGTTTCGTGTTGCTGTCGAGCTCGCTTGTCGGGATGGGCCACACGTAGTCGCGCTCGCCGTTGTAGATGCGCTGCTCGTAGGCCATGCCGTAGTGCGTGCGCTCGTATTCGACGGCCTTTACGGCGTTCTCGAGTTCATGCCAGCGGTAGAGGTCGAACAGGCGCAGACCCTCGAAGGCCAGCTCCACGCGGCGCTCGTGCTTGATGACCTGCAGCAGGGCGTCCTTCGTCAGACCTGTGCCCTCGACGCTCTCGACGGTGGGCATGCCGGCGCGCTGGCGCACCTGGTTGACGAGTGCGAGCACCTCGCTCTCGTTGTAGCCGCCCTTCTGGACGAGGGCCTCGGCCAGCGACAGCAGCACCTCAGCATAGCGGATGACGTAGAAGTCCTGACCGTTGTCCCATGAGTTGCCCGTGTCGGTGGGGTCGAAGTATTTCATCACGTAGACCATCGACAGCGAGGCAGCGGCACCGCCATACCAGGCGCCTTCACCGCCCGTGCCGTTCCACGACATGCCGGGCACGAAGAGGGTAGCCTTCAGGCGCGGGTCGCGGCCATCCCAGTGGGCGGCATTGGGCTGCCAGACGTCGACCTTGCCGTCGGCGATGGCACCGTAGTTGTCGTCGGCCACACGCTTGCCGTCGAGCATGTAATAGTCGTCGGCCAGGTTGAGCGTGCCGTTCATGGCCTCCAGTGGCGTGTTCCAGTGGGCATTGAACTGGGCGCCCTCGTTCAGACCGGGACCCTCGAAGCGCACGCTCATCACGATCTCGGGCGAGGTCTGGCCGGCCTTGGTGAACAGCTTGGTGTAGTCTGGGTCGAGCGAATAACCAAGCGACTGCATGGCCTTATAAGCCTGGACGGCATCGTCCCACTTCTCGTTGTACAGGGCCAGTCGGCCAATCACGGCATAGCAGGCACCGCGGGTGACGCGGCCCAGGTCGGCCGTCACGGGCAGGTCAGCGACGCAAGCCTTCAGGGCTGCCATCTCGCCGCTGACGATGTCGGCGCGCTTCGTGCTCGAGGCCTCGGCATTGTCGAGCGTCAGGGGCTCCGTCAGGTAGGGCACGTCGTTGTAGGTCATGGTCAGGTTGGTGTAGATCAGTGCGCGGATGGTCAGTGCCTCGGCCTTGTAGCGGGCGCGGTCGGCCTCCGGCACGTTCACGCGGTCGATGTTGGCAATCAGCGAGTTGCAGCGCTTGATGACCTCATAGCAGGCCGACCAGTAGCTGCCGACGGCCCACGACGAGGGGCTCTGCGTGCCGTTGGCGATGTCGAAGCCCTCCATCCATCCGCTCCAGTTGAAGTGGCCGCCGTTGTCGGTCAGGCACTCCATGTTCAGGCAACCGAAGTCCCAGGGGCCGCCGCCGTAGAGCTGATTGCTCTGCAGTGCGTCGTAGCAGGCCACGAGGCCCATGAGCGCGTCGTCCTCAGTCTGCCAGAACGTGGCCGACGACGATTCGGTGAGCGAGTCCTCCTGCAGCCAGCTGTCGGAGCAGCTGACGGTGGCCATCGAGGTGGCCAGCAGGGTCATACCGATATATAATCTGTTGAGTTTCATAATGTTCTGAAGGTTTTAGAATTTAACAATAACACCGAATGAATAGGCTCTGACGTTGGGGTGAACGTCGTTGCGCATGTCGCTGCTCAGCTTCTCGGGGTCGTAGTCGTTGAGCGAGGTGAACGTCAGCAGGTTGGAGCCGGCCACGTAGACGCGCAGGCTCTGGATGCCTGCCTGCATGAGCAGGGGATCGTGGCGGAAGGTGTAGCCCAGCTCGAGGCTCTTCAGGCGCAGGTAGTCGCCGCTGGTGAGCCAGAACGACGAGTAGGCATTGTTGTATTCGCCGCCCATGCGGGGCATCGAACCGCCGGGGTTCTCAGCCGAGTAGCGGTCGAGCCAGCGCGACGTCTTGTTGCCGCCGTTGGAGATGGTGGTCTCGTCCCAGTTGAAGCGGTCGAGCCCGGCGATGCCCTGCCAGAAGGTGGTCAGGTCCCAGTTCTTGTAGCTGGCACCGAGCGTGAACGAATACTGCAGCTTGGGGAAGGGATTGCCCAGGATCTGACGGTCGTCGTCGGTGATGTTGCCGTCGTCGTTGAAGTCCTCATACATGATGTCGCCGAGGACGGGATCCTGGCCGTTCTGCTTGATGACCACGCCGGCGGAGTTCTTGCGCTGCAGGTCTTCGGCCGTGCGATAGAGGCCGATAGCCTTCAGTCCGTAGTAGGACCCGATGGCCTCACCCTCGCGGTTGATGGTGTTGTTCGAGATGCTCTCCTGTCCGTTCATGTCGACAATCTTGTTTCGGACACCGGCCAGCTGGAAGCCTGCCTGCCACTGCCAGTCGCCTGCGCGGTCCTGATAGTTGGCGGCCAGTTCCCAACCGCGGTTGCGCACCTTGCCCGAGTTCTGGTAGGGGGCTCTGAGCGAGCCGAGGAAGATGCCGGGCATGGGGAGCTGCAGGAGGATGTCGGAGGTCACCTTGTTATACCAGTCGAACACCATCGAGATGCGACCGCCCCAGAACGAGGCGTCGAAGCCGAAGTCGGTGATGGTCGTGGTCTCCCACTTGATGTTCTCGTTGGCGATCTTCGACGCGCGCATACCTATATATTTATTGTTGCCGAAGTAGTAGCTGCCCTCGGCAGAGAGGGTCTCGGAGTAGGCGTAGTTGCCGATCTCCTGATTACCGAGCTTACCCCAGCTGCCGCGCAGCTTCAGCGACGTCAGCCACGAGATGTCCTGCATGAAGGCCTCATTGCTCAGGATCCATGCGGCCGAGAACGAGGGGAACGTGGCGTAGCGGTTGGTGCTGGGCAGGCGCGACGAACCGTCACGACGGATGTTGAACTCAGCCAGGTAGCGGTCGGCGTAGTTGTAGTTCACGCGACCGAAGAACGACTGCAGACGGGTCTCCTCAGCGGAGCCGCTGACCTTGTCGTTCTGCGAACCGCCGTCGAGCTCGTAGATGGCGTCGGTGGGGAATCCCTGACGCGAGGCGCTGTTCATGTCCCAGCGGTTGTGCTGGATGCTGTGGCCCAGGAGCACACCGAGCGTGTGGTCGCCGAACTTCTGGTTGTAGGTCAGGATGTTCTCGTTGGTGTAGCCCGTCTCAAGCCAGCGGTAGTCGCTGAGCGTGTTCTGCGTGCCGGCAGGGTTCAGGATGGCACCCTCGGGGCTGTACTTGGCCTCGGAGCGCGGGCTGTAGGTCGACGTCTCGTTGTCGTAGAACTTATAGGCCAGCGAGGTGCGGAACTTCAGGCCCTTGTAGAGGTCGATCTCGCCGAAGATCTGACCGTCGAAGCGGTAGTGGTCGTTGGTCTTGCGGCCATAGTAGATGTCGTTGATGGGGTTCTTGAACACCGAGGCGCCGATGGCGGGGTTGCCGTCGGTGTAGCCGTAGTGGCCATTGCTGAACATGACGGGCACCGAGGGACGCGTGAACCACGTCAGGGCGCGCATCAGGCCCTCGCCGGTGACGCCGTTGACGGGCTCCTTGATGTTCTGCAGGCTTCCGCTCAGGTTCATGCCGATCTTGACGATGCCCAGCTGGGTGTCGAGGTTCGAGCGGAAGTTATAGCGGCGGTTGGCCGTGTTGCGCATGATGCCGTCCTGGTCGGTGTACTGGGCTGACAGCATGTAGTGGGTGGTCTTCGAGCCACCGCTGACCGACAGGTGGTGCTGGTGCATGGCGGCCGTGCGGAACATCTCCTCGGCCCACTGCGTGTTGGCGAAATGGTCGGGGTCGGAACCGTTCTGCAGCTTCTGCAGCATCTCGGCGGTGTAGGCCTTGGCGGGCTGGCACTCGTTGTACATCCTGGCCCACTCGTAGGAGTTGACGAAGTCGGGCAGCACCGTGGCCTGCTGCAGGGCGATGCTTCCGCTGTAGGTGATGGTGGGCTTCTGCTCGGCACCGCGCTTCGTGGTGACGAGGATCACGCCGTTAGCGGCGCGCACACCGTAGATGGCGGCTGAGGCGGCATCCTTCAGCACCGAGACGCTTTCGATGTCCTCGGCTGAGAGCTCGGCCATCTGCGAGATGCTGCTCTCGATGCCGTCGATGAGCACCATGGGGTTGTTCTTCGAGGCGTCGCCCAGCGTGCCGATACCGCGGACGCGGATCTCCGGGTCGTCATGACCGGCCTGGGCACCGTTGGTCTGCAGCACCACGCCGGGCAGTCGGCCCTGCAGCATCGTGGCCGTGTTGGCCACAGGGATGTTGGCCACGTCGTCAAATTTCACTGAGGCCACCGAACCGGTCAGGTTGGCCTTCTTCTGTGTGCCATAGCCCACGACGACCACCTCGTCGAGGGCCTGCTGGTCCTCGCGCATGCTGACGCGCACCGGCTGACCGGCACGGAAGGCGGTCTGCTGTTCCACATAGCCCATGTAGCTGACCACGAGCGTGCCGCTTGAGACACCCTCGATCGTGAACTGGCCGTCGATGTTGGTCACGGCCGTCTTGTTCGTGCCGAGCACCTTCACCGTGGCGCCGATGACGGGGTCGCCGTTCTGGTCGACCACCGTGCCGCGCACGTTGCCTTGCTGCTGGACAGACTCGACGCCTGCCATGCTGGCCGACGCCTGGAGCGGGCACACTGTGAGCATGGCAGAAGCTACTAACGACGAAAGCACAATGAAGCGCTTTGTTGATAGTTTGTTTTTGTTTATCATCTGCATTGTTTTTTAATAAAAGGTTAGGTTACTGTAATTAGTTAGCTTTTCGGATGCAAATTTACAATAAAAAAGGTTAAGACAGAGGGGCCTTTTTCGTAACAAAAGGGGTGTTTTTCGTATTTTATGCCTTTCTTTGCCTTTGTTTCAATATTTATTGTTAACTTTGCAAGCCTATGAAGGAAACTGAGCTGATTCATCTGGCGGAGACCGACTCCACCAACCGCTGGCTGCGCGAGCATCCGGCGGAGGGCAACGTGGCCGTCTGGACCGACTATCAGTCGGCGGGCCGCGGCTGTGGCACCAACACGTGGGAGTCGGAGCGAGGCCGCAACCTGCTCTTCTCGCTGCTCATCCATCCTGCGGCGGTGAAGGCCTCCGAGCAGTTCAGCATCTCGATGGCCATCTCGCTGGCCATCGTCGACGCCTTGTCGACATTCGTCGCCGAGGGGCTGAGCATCAAGTGGCCCAACGACATCTATTGGCGTGACCGCAAGCTCTGTGGCATCCTCATCGAGTGCAGCCTCAGTGGGCAGCACATTCGCGACTGCATCATCGGCGTCGGTCTCAATGTCAACCAGGAGTGCTTCCTCAGCGACGCACCCAATCCTGTTTCGCTCCGTCAGATTCTCGCTCATGAGCTCGATCGCGAAGCTTTGTTGAAGCGCATCCTCGATGCCTTCACGCCCGACGAAGTCGACGCCGCCCGCTACCGTTCGCTGCTCTATCGTCGCGAAGGCCTTCATCCCTATCGCGATGCCGACGGTCCCTTCGAGGCCCGCCTCGTCACCGTCGAGCCCGACGGCCATCTCATCCTCATCGACGTCAACGGCCGCCAGCGCCGCTACGCCTTCAAGGAAGTCTCCTTTGAAATCCCGAAATCCCGAGATTCCGAGGCGGCATCCCGGAATTCCGAAATCCCGGTATAACGAAGAAATAAAAAAAGAAAAAAGAACAATGGCAAGATTCAAGAGAATTCTCCTCAAGCTCTCCGGCGAGAGCCTGATGGGCAAGCAGGGCCACGGCATCGACCCTGAACGGCTGGGCGACTATGCCCGCCAGATTAAGGAAATCCACGACATGGGCGTCGAGATCGGCATCGTCATCGGCGGCGGCAACATCTTCCGCGGACTCAGCGGTTCGCAGAAAGGCTTCGACCGCGTGAAGGGCGACCAGATGGGCATGTGCGCCACGGTCATCAACTCGCTCGCCCTCTCGTCGGCGCTCGACAGCGTGGGCGTCAAGAACAAAGTGCTGACGGCCATCCGCATGGAGCCTATCGGCGAGTTCTACACCAAGTGGCGCGCCATCGAGGCCATGCAGCAGGGCATGGTGTGCATCTTCTCCGCCGGCACCGGTTCGCCTTACTTCACCACCGACACGGGCTCATCGCTGCGCGGCGTCGAGATTGAGGCCGACGTCATGCTGAAGGGCACCCGCGTCGATGGCATCTACACCGCCGACCCCGAGAAGGATCCCACGGCCACGAAGTTCCACGACATCACCTACAGCGAGGTGCTCGCCCGCGGCCTGAAGGTGATGGACCTCTCGGCCATCTGCATGTGTCAGGACAACAACCTGCCCATCTACGTCTTCAATATGGATGTGGTCGGCAATCTCCGCAAGGTCATCGACGGCGAGGAGATCGGCACGCTGGTGCACAACTAAGGGTTCACTTTTCAACTTTCCGTGTATTCCACATATTCGCCCTCGTCGGGGGCGAATATTTTTTTCTCCGTCTCCTCGGGCGGGCGGCGGTCGATGATGGTGACGCCGTCGCTGGTGCGGGTCGTCGTCTGCTGGCGGCCCTGACCGTCGCCCGTCTTGATGTTGACGTTCCAGCGGAAACGGCTCCTGGGCTCTAGCCCGAACAGCCGGCGGACGAGGTCGATGCCCTTGCCGAGCAGTATCAGACCGAAGATGACCACCAGGAAGATGATGACCAGCAGGCCGATGAGCAGGAACGAGAGGAAACTTAGCATTTCTTGCGGTTAGTGATGAGGCTCAGCAGAACGTACCAGGCAATGACGACGGCGATGCTGACAGTGCTGTGGATGCTGACGATGATGGCCAGCGCGATGATCAGGAAGACGTACTTCACCTCGTTCGAGTGCCAGTCCCACGTCTTGAACTTCAGTGCAAACATAGGCACCTCTGCGATGAGCAGCCAGCAGCTCAGCAGCATCATCGCCACCACACCATATATATAATAAGGTGAACCAGCCAGCCACTCGCCGCCGCCCACGATGAGTGAGGCCCAGAACAGGGCATTTGCCGGCGTGGGCAGTCCGATGAAGCCCATGGCCTGCCGCTCGTCGAGGTTGAACTTAGCCAGTCGCAGTGCTGAGAAGGCAGCCATGAGAAATGCAATCCATTGAACATTGAACATTGAACATTGACCATTGAACATTGACCATTGACCATTGACCATTGAACATTGAACATTGAACATTGAACATTGTTCATTAAGGAAGCTGAACAGCATGGCGGAGGGAGCGAAGCCGAAGGTGATGACGTCGGCCAACGAGTCGAGCTCCTTGCCGATGGGCGAGGAGACGCCGAGCAGGCGGGCGGTCATGCCGTCGAAGAAGTCGAACACGGCACCGGCGATGATGGCCACCAGCGCAGCCGGATAGTTGCCCTGGAATGCAAAATATGTGGCGATGCAGCCCGAAATCAGGTTGCAGCACGTAATCATATTTGGGATGTGCTTCTTCATGCCTGGTGCGGTAGCAAATTATTCACTTTTCACTATTCACTTTTAACTCAACTGCGCAATCACCGTCTGGTCGCCGGTGGTCGACTGGCCCATCTTGACACAGACCTTCGTGCCGAGCGGCAGGTAGACGTCGACGCGCGAGC
Organism: Prevotella sp.; assembly: GCA_017458195.1. Lineage (GTDB taxonomy): Bacteria > Bacteroidota > Bacteroidia > Bacteroidales > Bacteroidaceae > Prevotella. The sequence continues at coordinate 2,982 of JAFTGI010000142.1, read as the reverse complement.
CCAGCTTGATGAAGCCCAGGTGCTCGTCGATGTAACAGTCCTCCTGGTCCTTGGCGTAGGTGACGATGCGGCGGGCCATGGCACCGGCAATCTGGCGCACCAGCACGCGCTGGCCGTCGGGCGTCTCAATCATTGTGTCGGCATGCTCGTTCTCCTCGCTGGCCTTCGGCAGCCAAGCCTTGTGGAAGTTGCCGTCGAAATGCTTCACGAACTCCACGCGACCGTCGACCGGGAACCAGTTGGCATGCACGTTCAGCGGGCTCATGAAGATCGACACGAGCTGGCGCCGGTCGTGGAAGTAGTCGTCCTCCTGCGTCTCCTCGATGACCACCACGCGCCCGTCGGCCGGGGCCACCACCTTTTTTTCCGTATCGCCGTTGAAGTAGCGGATCGGACAGCGGTAGAAGTTGAGCATCAGCAGCCACACCAAGCCCGTCAGGGCCGTGAAGATAATAAAAGGTATTGTTGAGTCGAAACTGCGCCAGAGCACCACGGCGACGGCTATGATGGCGAACATGCTGTAGAGCAGTTCGTCGGTGCCTTCGCGATGGATTCTGATTTTCTTCAGTTTCTTGATTCTTTCTCCCATGGATAATGTTATTAGCCTAAGCGGGTGCAAAGGTAACACTTTTTTACCAAATGACAAACTTTTTGCTACATTTCTTTCAAAAACCTTACAAATGTACGGTTGGTTGACGCAGATAATCTTCTCCTAATTATCCTATCACTCGTAAATCAGATTAACCGTAATATTCTTGTCTTCCAATTTTGGATAAATGCCATAATAGTAAATAGGAATTATATGCGCATATTATAGCCAAGTCTCCTTCTAACTTAATGGGAGAGCAATATATATTAAAAATGTAGCCTCCCGGATACTCACTCAAAACCTGCCTGCAAGTTTCATAATCGGGTACAGGACCATTATAGAATTTGTTGCCAAGCAATAAAGTGTAGTTCCTGAAATCAATTTCTGGCAGTTCGTCGGTACCCCGATATATTGCCTTGAGCGCTTCTTTTGAATCAATTCTATAGCAGGTGTCTTTTTTTATGTCAAAATCTTTCAGGTAACGCTCTTTCATTTCCTTAAAAAAGGAATCTGTGTCTTCGTTGCTTGAAACAGTCTCAATCACAGTTGTCATTTGCTGTTCGCTGGATGAAGCATCATCATCGCTACTGCAACCAGTCAGCACAATGCCCGATGTTAGTATCAGAAGGCAACAAACCAAAAAGTAAACTTTGTTCATAATCATAAATTCAGCAGCACTTTAGATTAAGTCTTTATAGACAAGCAAAATCACCAATGACGTGGCAAAAATACGAATTATTTTTGAAACGCCCCACAATTCTGCCAACTTTTTTTCAGCCTGAACGAGACCTCGGGTGCCGTGCGCCAGTTCGTGCTTACATCCACTCCGGCCGTAAGACCGTGACAACGGCTGACCGATAAATAGTGTATAGCCTGGGAAAACACTGTGTATACCCGGGCTATACACTGTGTTTTTCCGGGCTATACACTTTTTTTAGCGGCATGCAGGAAATGCTCTTTTAACATATATTTCGTTGCCCGCTGCTTGCAGAGTGGAAAAAGTTTTGTAACTTTGCAAGCGCAAGAAACCGGAAAACAATGGAAGACTTCATACACCTGCACGTACATACTTACTACTCGATACTCGACGGACAGTCGAAGATTAAGAACCTTGTCAACAAGGCCATCGGCGACGGCATGCGCGGCATGGCCATCACCGACCATGGCGACATGTTCGGCATCAAGGAGTTTCACGACATCTGCAACGACGTCAACAAGAAGCGCAAGAAGGAGGGCCTGGAGCCCTTCAAGCCCATCTTCGGCTGCGAGATGTATGTGGCCAAGTACGGGCCCAAGGAGCAGAAGAACGGCAAGCAGGACCAGAGTGGCTACCACCTGATCGTGCTGGCGAAGAACTACCAGGGCTACAAGAACCTGATCAAGCTGGTCTCGAACTCGTGGGTCGACGGCTACTACATGCGGCCGCGCACCGACCGCGCCGACCTGGAGCGCTATCACGAGGGCCTCATCGTCTGCTCGGCCTGCATCGCCGGCGAGGTGCCCAAGAAGATCCTGAACGGTGACATCGCCGGGGCCCGCGAGGCCGTGGAGTGGTATCACAACCTTTTCGGCGACGACTACTATCTGGAGCTGCAGCGCCACGAGGTGAAGGACCCCACGCAGCGCGCCAACCGCGAGACCTTCCCCATGCAGCAGCAGGCCAACAAGGTGCTCATCGAGCTGGCCCGCGAATACGGCATCAAGCTCATCTGCACCAACGACGTCCACTTTGTCGACGAGGAGAACGCCGAGGCTCACGACCACCTGCTCTGTCTCTCGACGGGCAAGGACCTCGACGACCCCTCGCGCATGCTCTATTCCAAGCAGGAGTGGTTTAAGACGAAGGCCGAGATGAACGCCATCTTCTCGGACGTGCCCGAGGCGCTGTCGAACACGCTCGAGATTCTCGACAAGGTGGAATTCTACAGTCTCGACCACGACCCTATCATGCCTTTCTTCCCCATCCCCGAGAGTTTCGGCACCGAGGAACAGTGGCGCCAGAAGTTCACCGAGGAGGATCTCTATCGCGAGTTTACCACCGACGAGAACGGCCAGAACCCCTTGCCGCCGGAGGAGGGCGAGAAGAAGATCAAGAAGCTCGGCGGCTACGACAAGATATACAGGATTAAGTTCGAGGCCGACTATCTGGCGAAGCTGGCGTATGAGGGAGCATATCGGAGGTACGGAGGTACGGAGGTACGGGGGGGCGAGGATAGTTCAACCGCAGAAACTAATCTCGCACCTACGGCCTCACAAGAGGCTGACCACCGCACCCCCGCCCCCCCGAAACTGCCCCAGCAGGTAGAAGAGCGCATCCGCTTCGAGCTCCACATCATGAAGACGATGGGCTTCCCCGGCTACTTCCTCATCGTGCAGGACTACATCAACGTGGC
>JAFTGI010000013.1 GCA_017458195.1 Prevotella sp. | reverse complement strand
TTAAGCCTCTCTGCCGTGTTGAAGCGGTAGTCCTTGCCCTTCTCGGAGGTGTAGACGACATCCTCCACGGACAGTTCGGAGAGGATGCGCAGCACGGTGTCAGGGCTGCAGATACGGAAGCCGGGACGCTGAGGGAGCTTTCCCTTCAGCACGTTGATATCCTCGGTGCGGTCACCGCCGCTGACGAAGTTGCACATCATTGCAAGAAGTGCCTCCCCATACTGATAGCCGAAGAGCGTGCATCTTAGGCCAAGATAGGAGTCCACATGACGCATCACCAAACGCTGAAACATATTTATCACAAAATAAATTCCTCCAAAGTGAGTGAATATCTCAGATTTTATTGGTACTTTTGTAGCCATAATGTCAGTTTCACATCTTTGTTTTGTTCGCACTCACAAAGGTAAGTGATTTTTCTGACATGGGCAAGTGTTCTATAAGTATTTTATACTTAGGCACTTGCTTTCTTCTTAATGGCTACTATCTGCGGATTTCAGGATTATATAATTATAGGGCCTCGATTTCCTCAGCCGTCAGACCGGTGGCCTCTGCAATCTGCTTGATGGTCATTACGTTCATGGCTTTCAACTTTCGGGCAGTGTCTCGTTTGTTTTCTTCAGCCCCTTCTTTCAGCCCAGCTTTGTAGCGGCGCTCGGCTTCGGTGGCCTTTGCCCTGTCAAGGCGAACTTGGTCCCAGAACAGGTCATAGCCCATCAACTGCTCACGGGTGTAAGCCGACTCCTGCACAAGTTCAACGGCCTGACGGATTTCATCGTTTTCGAGCAACTCCTGCGGCACTTCCTCCGTGTTCTTGTTAATCTCGGTAAGGAAACGGAGCCACAGCACCGCCATCTTGCGCTCGGCAATGCTCTGGGGCTGGCGCTCGGCTTTGCCGCTTTGCTCTGCAAAGAATTTCTTCAGTTCTACGAAAACAAGGTGAAAACCGTCGATGACTTTCTCTGTATATTTCTCATGAACCATCCGATAGTAATGGATGAACTCAGGTATGTCTTTCTCAAAGTTTTCGTTGACGAGATTAAGTGAATAGACAGGGCGCAAATCTGTAAAATCCTCGGCGTGTTCCAACTGGTCGACATAGACCTTGGCCGAATTGAACAACACGCGGTCTTTGAAGTTCGTCGACCAGTACATCTGCATCTCGACTATGAATTGTCGGCCGTCCTTCGTCTTGCAGAACACGTCAACAATACTGTTCTTGCCAATCGACGTGCGAGGCACGCGCTCGGGCGACAGATATTCGATGGCTTTTATCTCTTGTCCTTTAGGAAGAGGCAAAAGAGCATTAAGCAAACTCATCACCAAATTGGGATGCTCGCCGAATATCTTCTTGAAAGTCAGGTCGGCTTTCGGGTCTAAGTACTTTGCCATATTCGCGTCGTTTTATGATTACTTCGGCAAAGGTACGAAAAGTTTTTGAATTATAGCGTAATCAGGGAGAAAATGTAACGAAATAGAAAAGAAATCCGCGAAACTTGTTGCGGTTTCGCGGATTCTACGATTTATTTTTTCATTTAACAATTTACTCCCCACATATTGCGGAAAAATTTACCAAATTCGGATAATCACTCTCTTAGCTCGCTCGGCTTGGCGCCCAGGTTGGTCTGCACGTAGCGGCTGAAATGTGAGAGGGAGGAGAATCCGAACATGTCGCTGATGTCGGTGAAAGAGAGGCTGCGGTCGCGCAGCAGACGGCTGATGTCGAGCGAGGCATAGCGGGTAATCCAGAAGGCGGCAGGCAGCCCGCTGACCTTCTTTGACACCTCGGAGAGATACTTCGACGTGACACAGAGATGGTCGGCATAGTAGCTGATTTCACGGTTGCGTCGGAAGTCGCCCCGTTCCAGCATATCAATAAACTGCTCCATCAGCTGGTATTGTTGTGAGCTGATCTTGTCGGCACCATAGAGCTTGGCGTGGAAGTCGAAGAAGTCGATGATCATGCACTCCACGGCATTCATTAGGGCATCATGACGGAAGCAGTGGTCAGTCTGGGCCACTCGCCGTTTCACGGCATCGAAGTTCTGACGGCAAACCTCCTGCTGTTCAGGAGTGAGCTTCATGATGGGATTCTGGAACAGCGAGAGCTGACCGCGCATGCCGTAATTGCTCTGTGGCGTGGAGAGCTCGATGAACTGCTGCGTCACATAAATCACATCCACCCTGAAATCTTCGCTCTCATGAAGATCCTTCACCAGGTCGCCTCTGCGCGGGATAATCATGCAGTCGCCCGCCTCGAAACGGAACGACTGCCCGTTACGCTCAAATGTACAATAGCCGCCATAACAGTAGGCATGGCAGAGATAGTCAGCAAACGCACTATCTCCGATACGCGTCAGGGTGTGGTCAATGATTATATGTTGAATGGCATCCATATCCCAATAACCCCAAGGAAGAAATCAGTTGATTTTCGAGGTCATCGGGTTGAGGATGCCCTGATAGTTGCGCAGGAAGACCTTGGCGGAGCCGAACGAGAGGTTGAGGTCGAGGCGCACGGGAATGTGGTTCTGGTCGTCGGTGACGTAGAAGCGCACGAGCTCGTGGTTCTTTCCCTTCTCATGCTCAATGAACGAGAAGACCAGGCAACGGAACTTCTCCTTCGTGTCGCTGACCTTGAAGGTCTCCTTGCCGCGGAATTTCAGCCATGAGTTCGACAGCCGGCGGGCGTCGCTGATGGGCATGGGGATGACGTCGCCCTTCTGCATCGTCGAGGCGTCGAAGTTGCGGGCGCGGAGGAAGATGCTCATCATGTCGTAGATGCATTCAGTGTATTCCTTTTCCTGCCAGTGCACCTCGCCGTCGGCGTCGATGCGGTGCATCTTCAGGTGGCAGCGGTTGTTGGGATAGGTGTACCAGAGCTCATCGACGTAGTAACGCTTGCCCTCGAGGGCCCCCTTGCGATGATAGAGGGGGGCCAGGTCGGCGGCACTGCAGAAGCTGAGCAGCGTGTCGCGCATGACGAAGACGCCGTCGAGCTTGTTGTTGCCGCGGGTGGTCAGGCTGGTGCGGTAGGCGTCCTTGCCGCCGAACTTCGACATGGTGGTCTGCATCGTGGCCGAGCCCACCTTCACCCACACGAACTTCCAGTTGAAGTAGAGGTTATAGTTGAGCACCTCGCCGGCCTGGAAAGCCTTGTTCTCAATGCCGCACTGCGATGTCTGGGCAATGGTGGCCAGGCTGCCCCATGCCATTATTATTAACAATGTCAATAGCTTCTTCATCATATTCTAATTCTTTACTCCCAAATCTTTCATGTACTGGATGCCGAGCTGTCGGGCGCGCTCCAGGTTGCGGTTCTTCAGCTGCTTCTCCTTGTCGGGCTTCTGCTTGGTGATCTTCGCGGGCTTCTGGCGGAAGCGGGGCGTCGCGTTGAAGTTCCACTGGCGGCTGACGTCCCACTTAGCCTTGCACTCCACCTCCTCGGGGAAGTAGTAGACGGGCTCGGGCTGGCGGTCGAGGTCGTAGTCGCCCGTGTCCCACTGGCCGTTGCCGTTCTGATCGATGTAAGCTCGGAGATAGTAGGTCGCCGGCTTCAGGAAGGGGAACCGGGCGATGCCGCGCTCGTCGGCCACCGCGCGCCGCACGGGCTTGTCACTCGTGTCCATCAGCTCGACGACGATGCGGGCCACGGAGTCAGCCGCACCGACGGGGTTGGGCGATATCTCGACGATGAGCTTGCTGTATTCGTCCTCGGTCCTGACCTTGATGCCCTGCTTCATGGCATTGTTCACCTGACCGTAGAGCCCGCGGAAAGCGGCCGAGTCGATCTCCAGGCTATACTCCGTGCCGACCTGCCACTCGGCGTCGAGCAGGTACTGCAGGGTGGCCGTCTGGCGCATCTCGTGAGGCGCCCGATACCACGTCGAGTCGACCATCACGTAGAGGTGGACGGCCGACGTGTCGCAGTCGACGAGCGGCTCGGGCATCGTGATGTAGAGCCGCTGCAGGGGGTCCATCTGTCCGCTGACGCTCAGCTTCGGCTGCAGCGGTTTCTCGCGCATCACCGAGTCGTAGGGCTCGCCGCGCTTGCGGTGCCGTTCCTGCTCCTTTTCCCATTTCTCGCGCTCCTTCTGCAGCTCCTTCATGCGCTTCTCGTAGCTCACCTTGGCCAGCGACTCCAGCGTGTCGCTCTGCATGACGAGCTGCCCCAGCGTGTCGGTCATCATGTAGGTCAGCACATATTGCAGCGTGTCCTGATTGACGAGCGTCGTGTCGCGCAGCCAGTAGGTGACGGTGTCGAGCCGCTCCGAGGCCTCGACGACGAAGGCCGAGTCGCTCCGGAAGTTCAGGCCCTCGATGCGGGGCAGCGAGTCGCTGCCGTAGGTGAAGTAGAAGGTCATCTTCTGCGGTTCCGTGCGCTCCTGCTTCAGCAGCGAGCGGTCGGTCAGCGGGTGCTGATAGCAGAGCAGCGTCAGCTCGTCGGGCAGGAAGTGGGTGTAGTGCACGCGCTTGATGTCGGCAATATGCAGCGAGTCGGCCCAGACGGTGTCCTGACGCACGTCGGGCTTCCACGTGGGCCGTATGGTGTCGGTGGTCAGGTAGCCGATTGTCTCGCTTTTCTGCGAGAACAGGAAGTCGCCGTCGGCGTCCTGCAGGGCATAGACCACATAGTTGCCTGGAGCGACGCCCTTGATGGTGAATCGGCCGCTGCCGTTGGTGCGTGACACGCGCATAAAAGGCTTTTTATAAAAGAGGCTGTCGGTCGTGTCGTTAGCCTCATAGAGGCCGACGAGCATGCCCTTCAGCGGCTCCAGGTTCTCGGCGTTGAGGCAGTAGCCGCCCACCTCGAGCGTGTCGATATGGTCGCCTGTTGAGAAGCTGTAGGTATAGTTGCCCATGGGGTTGCCCTCGTTGTTGTCGGTGATGGCGTCGCTGAAGTCGACGGTGTAGGTCGTGTTCTCCTTGAGCGAGTCCTTCAGCTCGACGATGATGCGCTTGCCCGCGGCCTTGATCTCGGCCATCTCGAGCTGTGGCGGCGAGACGATGACCTTGTTCTGTGCATCCTCGATCTTGATGAACTCATTGAAGTTGATGACCACCTTCTGTGCCTTCACGCCCGTGGCCCTGTCCTCAGGCGAAGCTCCGACAACGCGTGGCGGCGTGTCGTCGTACCACCCGCCGTCGGGGTTGCCCATGCGGGCACAACCCGAAATGAGAAATGAGAAGTGAAGAATGAGAAATGTAAATGAAGAAATGAGAAATGATTTCCTCACCCGGTGCCATGACAAGTTGCTGCATGCACCGCGATCACGATGGCCATCCTTGCGCACAGCCATGCGCAGCCCATTATTCATTTCTCCATTTACATTTCTCATTTCTCACTTCTCATTTAACGTCAGCAGCTGCTCCAGCAGGTCCCTGCTGTTGCTCAGCCGGGGCACCTTGTGCTGGCCGCCGAGCTTGCCGTGGGCCTTCAGCCAGTCGTTGAACAGGCCCGGACGGGCGACGACGAGCTCCAGGGGCTGCAGCGTGATGTTCTTGTAGCGCTTCGCCTCGTAGTCGCTGTTCAGCTCCTGCAGCTTGCGGTCGAGCACGTCGGCAAACTGCACGAGGTCGCGCGGCGGCTGGGCAAACTCGATGAGCCACTGGTGGCGACACTTGCCCGCAGCGTCCATGAACACCGGGGCGGCCGTGTAGTCGAGCACTTCAGCGCCCGTCACCTGACAGGCGTAGGCCAGCCCGTGGTCGGCATTGTCGACGACGAGCTCCTCGCCAAAGGCATTGATATAGCTCTTGGTGCGGCCGGAGATGACAAACTTATAGGGATTGGTCGACGTGAAGCGCACGGTGTCGCCGATCATGTAGCGCCACAGTCCGCACGACGTCGAGATAATCATCGCGTAGTTGCGGCCCGTCTTGACACCCCAGAGCGGCACTACCTCCTGCGTTGACAAGTCCTGGAACTCATAGAACACGTCGTAGTCGACCATGAGCGACATGGCCTCGTCCGTCGGGTCGTCCTGGATGCCGAAGAAGCCCTCCGAGGCGTTGTAGGTCTCCATGTAGTGCATGCCGGGCTTCGTTATCAGCCGCTCATACTGCTCGCGATAGGGCGTGAAGGCCACGCCGCCGTGGAAGAAGACCTCCAGGTTGGGCCATACCTCCTCCAGGTGCTCCTTGCCCGAAAGCTCCATCACGCGGTGGAGCACGGAGAGCATCCACGAGGGCACGCCCGAGAGGTTGGTGACGTTCTTCGTCAGCGTCTCGCGGGCGATGCGGTCGCGCTTCACCTCGAAGTCGCTCAGCAGGGCCGTCTCCTTCTTGGGCATACGGATGAGGTTGACCAGCGGGTTGATGTTCTCAATCAGGATGGCGCTCAGGTCGCCGACGAGCGAGCCCGGCAGGTTGTAGTTCGAGGCATGGCTGCCGCCCAGGATGAGCCCCTTGCCGTCGAGCATGCGGCTCTCGGGATGGTTGCGCAGGTAGATGGCCACCGTGTCGGTGCCGCCGCGATAGTGGAGGCGGCGCAGTCCGTCGGGCGAGACAGGGATGAACTTCGACTTGTCGTTGGTCGTGCCGCTCGACTTGGCATACCACTTCACGCGGCCGGGCCACAGCACGTCGGCCTCGCCCTGGCGCATGCGGTCGATGCGCTCCTTCACGTCGTCGTAGCCCATCAGCGGCGTGCGCTGTGCAAAGGCCTCATAGTCGTTGGTCTGGCCAAAGAGATGCTGGCGGCCCACCTCGGTGTCAGCCGCCTCGCTGAGCAGCCGCCGCAGCACGTCGCGCTGCAGGTCGGCGGCCTCATGCCCGTAGCGTTCCAGCTGTCGCCAGCGTGGGGCAAAGAGGTTTCTTGCTATACTTGTAAGACTCATCTTTTTCAGTTACTTCCTAATGCAAATAGACTGCAAAGGTACACAGAAAACTTGGAATATACGAAATATTTACTTTTTTTAGCACCGGCAGGCTACATGCTACAGCAAAACACTACAACGAATTTCGCGGCTTAATTTTGCAAAAGTGGCGCTTCTCGACAGTAATATAGGGGTATATTACTTTCAAAAAGCCCCGTTTCTTGCTTTTTGGAGTGTTGCATCTTGGGTCGGGAAACGTCTATAGGAAGAAGATACTCTCGGGGCCCATGTTGAAAAGAAGGTCGAGGATGGAGAGGTTGGGCAGGAAGCCATGCTTCTGCTCGAACACCTGCCAGTAGCGGCGTGGCCGGAAGTCGGGATCGGGCAGCGGATGCTTGGGACGGATGACTTCACGAAAATCGATGAAATCGCCGTTTTTTGAATATTTTTCTGTAAATCCGATGTTCGGATGAATGTCGAGCAGACGGCAGATCGTCTGGCAGATGTCGGTATTGAAGTCGATGAGCCGTTCCCATCGGCGCTCGGTGAAGAAGGGCCGCAGGTCGTCCTCATAATATTCAAAGAAGGGCGAGTCGCCATAGGCCGACTGCAGGGCCTGCCAGTGCAGGTGGCGCCAGTTGCCGTGGTCGGAAAGTAAAACATTGAACATTGAACTTTGACTATTGAACATTGAACTTTGACCATTGACCATTGACCATTGAACATTGAACATTGGCTGCGCATCAGGCTTATCAATGGCCAATGCAGAATGGTCAATGGTCAATGGTAAATGTTCAATGGTCAATGCAGAATGGTCAATGGTCAATGGTAAATGTTCAATGGTCAATGCAGAATGGTCAATGGTCAATGGTAAATGTTCAATGGTCAATGCAGAATGGT
>JAFTGI010000141.1 GCA_017458195.1 Prevotella sp. | reverse complement strand
TAGTCCTGCTGCTGTGCCCAGACGGCTCAGTGAAGATTGTCGCCCCAGTTCAGCTGCTTCTCGTCGACGGGACGCTGCACATTGAACGTCATCAGGCCTTCGAACGAAAGCGAGGCCATCTCGACCTTGCCCGTCTCGGTGGCGGAGAACAGAAACTCGATGCCGCTGTCGAATGCAAAGCCCGTGACGAGGCCGTGCTGGTGGTCGACGTGGGCGCCCAGGGGGCATATACGGTAAGGGGCAAAGAGCTGATAGAGCGCATCGCCCTTGCCGAAGAATGTGCGGTAAGCTTGGAATAGATCTCTCATGTGTTTGCTTTTATTGTTCTATTTATATACAAGGTGCAAAGGTACGAAGAAAATCCGAGATGGCAAAACCTTTTGCCTTAAAAAGTGTATATTACGGGAGAACGCCGGACGGAAGAAAGAAAAAGTGGTTTTTCGTTTTGTGTTTCACGCGTTTTTTCGTACCTTTGCAGAAATTTTACAATCTCTATGAACGAACGTGCAGATATTTTCCTGCCATGCGTGAGCGTCAGCCATGTGGCAGAACTGATTGAAAGCCTCCGGCAGAGTCCGGCCGTGGCAAATATCTTCGTCCTCGCCGCTGAGGCCGACGCGGCGCTGCCGGCCGACGTCATGGCGATGGAGGCCGGGCCGATGGCGTCGACGGCGACGCTGCGGCGACTGACCAACTGCGTCCAGTCTGACTATGTGGTGCTGCTGACACGACCCGTTGACATCCGGCTGGGCGAGGGCGCCTTGGAGCGCATGTTGCGCGTGGCCGTCGACAGCGGGGCTGCCATGGTCTATGCCGACCGTGAAGGCCACCCCGCCATCGATTATCAGCTGGGGGCCGTGCGCGATGACTTCGACTTCGGCAGCCTCTGGCTCGTCCGTGCACAGCTGATGCGCGACTGGGCACAGCAGGCCGACCGCGATTGGCGCTACGCCGGGCTCTACGACCTGCGCCTCTACTTGAGCCGGCAGGGCGAGCTGCTGCATCTCTGCGAGCGCCTCTACAGTGAGCAACCGACCGACCTGCGTGCCTCGGGCGAGAAACAGTTCGACTATGTGAATCCGGCCAACCGCGAGGTGCAGGTCGAGATGGAGCAGGTGTGCACACGCCACCTCGACCTCATCGGCGCCCGGCTTGATACGACGGGCATGCTCAGCGTCGACTTCGGTGAGCAGGACTTCGACGTCGAGGCCTCGGTCGTCATACCCGTCTACAACCGTGCCCGCACCATCCGCGACGCTGTCGAGAGCGCCCTCTCGCAGGAAGCTTCTTTTGATTACAACGTTATCGTTGTCGACAACCATTCGACTGACGGCACCGGCGAGATTCTTGCCCAAATGAGCCGGCCGGGGCTGATCGTGCTGACGCCCGACCGCACCGACCTGGGCATCGGCGGCTGCTGGAACATGGCCGTCAACGACCCGCGCTGCGGCCGGTTCGCCGTGCAGCTCGACAGCGACGACCTCTATTCCTCGCCGCGCACGCTGCAGCGTATCGTCGACGAGTTCTATCGCCGCAAGTGTGCCATGGTCGTAGGCTCTTACCGCATGTGCGATTTCGAACTTAACACCCTGCCCCCCGGACTTATAGCCCATCGTGAATGGACTGACGAGAACGGACCTAATAATGCTTTGCGAATCAATGGTTTAGGGGCTCCGCGCGCATTCTTCACTCCGCTGCTGCGCGAGGTGCAGTTGCCTAACACCAGCTATGGCGAGGACTATGCCATGGGACTCTGGTTCTCGCGGCGCTATCGCATCGGCCGCATCTATGATGAGCTCTATCTCTGCCGGCGATGGGGCGGCAACAGCGACTCGAACCTCAGTGTGGAGCGCGTCAATGCCAATAATCTCTATAAAGACCGGCTGCGCACACTCGAAATACGTGCCCGTCAGCAGATGCTGGCCGACAGCGCAGGATCAGCGCAGGGCAACGATGCCCTGAGTCGGTTCTTCGACCGCCAGCTGCGCCAGTGGCCCGACGCCCGCACACGCTATCGTCAACTCAATCAGGTACTTACGCGTGAGCTCAACATCGGGTCGGACACCTGCCGCGTGCAGTTCAATCCCGCCCGCATCGTCTCGACCGGCGCTACCATGACGCGTGAGGCCGTGGCCCAGCGGCCTTGTTTCCTCTGTCGCGACCATCGTCCCGCATCGCAGATTTTCAAGCAGATTGACAACGACTACGAACTGCTGGTCAATCCGTTCCCCATCTTGCTGATGCACTTCACCATCCCGATGCTGCGCCATCAGCCACAGCGCATACGGCCGATGTACGGCGAGATGCTGCGGCTGCTGGCCCGCTATCCGCAACTCACGGTCTTCTATAACGGTCCGCGCTGCGGGGCCTCGGCGCCTGACCATGCCCATCTGCAGGCGGGCTCCACCGGGCTCCTGCCCCTGCAGCGCAGCTGGGCACGCCTGTCGCGCAACCTGACGCCCCTGATCCAGACGCCAGACGGCAGTGGACTGCTGGCCATCGTCGACGACTATCCCGTCGCCGCGCTGGTCATCCGTGCTCATGAGGCCCGCACAAGCATTCAGCTGTTCACCCGTCTTTACGAGGCCATGAGCACACCGCAAGGCGACGATGAGCCGATGATGAACATCGTCAGCTGGCGGCAGGACGACGATCTCGTGTCGGTCGTCTTTCCCCGCGGGAAGCATCGCCCTGACTGCTATTATAAATCGGGCGAGGAGCAGTTGCTCGTCAGTCCCGGTGCCCTCGACATGGCCGGGCTCATCATCACGCCGCGGCGCGAGGACTATGAGCGCATCGACGCTGACAGTGCCCTGGCAGTGCTGCGCGAGTGTGCGCTTTCGGACGACGCCCTGAGCGCGCTGGCCGAGCGTTTGCGGAATCAGTCGGCTATGCCTCAGGCCCAGCTTGCCGAGGGCGACGAACCGACCGTCACCGTTGGCATCGTCAGTGGTCAGCAGATTGACTTTGTGCTTAATGGGGAGCATCAGGCCAAGGGCGCGACCGTCAGCGGCCGTGAGACCGTCAGTCTGGCAGAAGGCGGACTGCTCTGGCGCGGCCAGCACTATCGCGAACTGCGCTTCACGCCTCTTAAGGACGAGGCTTCCTTCTCGCTGCTCGACGTCACCATCGGCGTCGGTTTCCACTGGGAGCGTCATGAGGCGCAGACGTTCCGCGGGGCGCTCCGCTTCGTGGTCGATGCCGACAAGATTGTGGCCATCAATGAGTTGCCTGTCGAGCAATATCTCGAAAGTGTCATTGCCAGCGAAATGAAGGCCACCTCGTCGGTTGAACTGCTCAAGGCCCATGCCGTCATTTCGCGCTCGTGGCTGCTCTATCAGATGCGCAAGGAGCGCAAGGACGGCTTCTTCTCGTTCGTCAAGAAGGACGACGAACTGCTCCGCTGGTATGACCATGAGGACCATACGCTCTTTGATGTCTGCGCTGACGACCATTGTCAGCGCTATCAGGGCATCATTCGGAATGAGAAAGGAGAAATGGGAAATGAGAAATGGGCTGCGCCCGAGGAGGCCGTGAAGGCCACTCGCGGACAGGTGCTCACCTACGGCGGTGAGCTCTGCGATGCCCGCTTCTCGAAATGCTGTGGCGGACACACCGAGGAGTTCCAGTATTGCTGGGACGACGCGCCGAAGCCCTATCTCGTCTCCGTCGACTGTCCCTTCTGCAACACCGGCGACCGCCGCGTGCTGTCGCAGGTGCTCAACGACTACGACCAGGAGACGCCCGACTTCTTCAACTGGCGGGTGGAGTACACCCAGGCGGAGCTGACCGACTTGATCAGCCGCAAACTTAAGCTCAATCTCGGCACCATCGAGGCCCTTGAGCCCTTGTCGCGCGGCAAGAGCGGACGCATCTGGCGCCTGCGCATCGTGGGCTCTGAGCGCTCGTTTGTCATTGGCAAGGAACTCGAGATCCGGCGCGCCCTGAGCGAGACCCATCTCTACAGTTCCTGTTTCGACGTAGAGCGTCAGGGCGACCGCTTCATCCTGAACGGACGCGGTTGGGGCCACGGCGTCGGCCTCTGTCAGATCGGGGCCGCCGTGATGGGTGAACAAGGCTATAGTTATGATGATATTCTGCTCTATTACTATCGTGGAGCCGAGATAAAGAAAATCTATTAAGAAATGAAAACGCGTAATCCCTGGGCGTGGGTACCCTCGCTCTATTTTGCCGAAGGCGTGCCCTACGTGGCCGTGATGACCATTTCGCTCATCATGTACAAGCGGCTCGGCCTGTCGAACACCGACATCACGCTCTACACCTCGTGGCTCTATCTGCCGTGGGTCATCAAGCCCATCTGGAGCCCCTTCGTCGACATGCTCCGCACGAAGCGCTGGTGGATTCTCGCCATGCAGCTGCTCATTGCCGCCTCGCTGGGCGGCGTGGCCTTCACCATCCCAGGCCAGTGGTGGCTGCAGGGGTCGCTGTTCTTCTTCTGGATCATGGCTTTCTGCAGCGCGACCCACGACATTGCCGCCGACGGCTTCTACATGCTCGGTCTTGACCAGCACCAGCAGGCATTCTTCGTCGGCATCCGTTCGACGTTCTATCGCATTGCCACCATCTTTTCTTCAGGCCTGCTTGTCGGCCTTGCCGGAGTGTTGCAGGTCTGGACGCGCAGCATAGCCTATTCGTGGAGTCTGGTCTTCTATTTCATGGCGGCCCTGTTCATCGCCCTTTGGCTTTATCACAGCTGGGCCCTGCCCAAACCGTCGGAGGATGGCGACCAGGAGCGCAAGACGCTGGCCCAGATCGGCCATGAGTTTGCCGAGACGGTGATGACGTTCTTCCAGAAGCCCCAAGTGTGGGCCGGCCTCTGCTTCATGCTGTTCTATCGCATGCCCGAGGGCCTGCTGGTCAAGGTGTCGAGCCTGTTCCTCATCGACAGCGTCGGTAAGGGCGGACTGGGGCTCGCCGACGGCGAATACGCCCTGGTGCAGGGCACGGTGGGCGTCATCGGATTGACGCTGGGCGGCATCCTGGGCGGCATTGCGGCCAGCCGCGACGGACTGAAGCGCTGGCTGTGGCCGATGGTGATGGCCATCACGCTGCCCGACATCGTCTATGTGGTCCTGTCGTGGTGGCAGCCCTCGTCGTTGCTCCCGGTGAACATCAGTGTCTTCCTTGAGCAGTTCGGCTATGGCTTCGGCTTCTCGGCCTATATGCTCTACCTTATTTATTATAGTCAGGGCGAGCACAAGACGTCGCACTACGCGCTGTGCACGGCCCTCATGGCCTTGTCGATGATGATTCCTGGCCTCTTTGCCGGTGCCTTGCAGGAGGCCGTCGGCTATCGGATGTTCTTCATCATCGTCATGTGTTCTTGTGCGCTGACCTATATCGTCTCTGCCTTCCTAAAGATTGACCCCGAATTTGGAAAGAAAACCGACAAATAGGAGATTCCCTACGACGAAATAGGCATTTCTCCTTGGCCGGTAGGAAAATAATGCTTATCTTTGCAGCAAGTTAATAACCATTTAAACTTTACGGCTATGAAGAAGATGTACGCTTACATGAAGATGATGCTCCTGGCCATGATGGCCACGATGGCATTCACCAGCTGCGATTGGGTGAACGACGACGATGCCTACATCGCATACGATATCACAGGACGCTGGGTGGGGCAGCTCAGCCAGATCTACTACAACCGCTACGACTGGACGGTCCGCGAGCACGAGTACACCACCATGTTCGAGTTCTATCAGGGCGACCGCTACGGAGGCCGGGGCCGTGAGGTGGACTACAGCCGCTACGAATATCAGACCTACAACTTCCGCTGGTACGTGGAGTATGGCAACATCTACATCAGGTACAACGACGGGACGGAACTGGTCATCGACGGCTACTACATCCGCAACAATCGCCTGTACGGCAAGACCTTCGACGGCACGCTGGAAGTCTATCTGACCCGCTACGACTACTACGACGGCTATCTCTGGGACGACGGCTACTACTGGTCGCGCAAGTCGGGCACCCGCGCTGCCATCGGAAGCGAGGAACCTGCTGACAGCATCACCGAATGAGTTGACCCATGCGTTGCAGACTGACGATAGCGTTTATTGCGCTGCTACTTGGCTACGGCCAGGTGGCGGCGCATTTTTTGTCGCCCGGCGTCTCGCGTGAACTAGCCGTTCGGCGGGCACAGCAGCTGAGCGACATCACCTACGACCTGACGTTGCTGGTGCCCTCTGAGGTCGACGCCCCCGTGGCCGGTATGGTCAACATCCTGTTCACGCTGAAGGAGCGCCAGGATGTCGTGCTCGATTTCCAGGGTGAACTCGACGAATTCCCGATTGACGTGAACCGCAGGGCAGTCAGGTTGCAGCAGAACGACGAGCACATCGTCCTGCCCCGCCGCTACCTGCGCAAGGGGCGGAATGTCGTCACCGTGTTTTTCAAGAGCAGCGACCAGGCGCTCAACCGGCATGAAGATTTCCTCTACACGCTCTTTGTGCCCGACCATGCACGCTCGTGCTTCCCGTGCTTCGACCAGCCCGACCTGAAAGCCCTGTTCCATCTCGACTTGCGGTTGCCTGAAGGCTGGACAGCCATCAGCAGCGACGAGCATCATCCGCTGCCCACCTATCTCTTTTCCTTTACCGCCGGGCGCTTCCAGCGAGCCGAGGCTGAGCGCGACGGCCGCCGCCTCACGTTGTTGCATCGCGAGACCGATTCGCTGAAGGTGGCACAGCTGCCGCAGGTCTTCGACGAGATGGCGCTGTCGCTGCGCTGGCTCGGGCAATATACCGGCATCAGCTATCCCTTCACCGACTACGGCGCCGTCGTCCTGCCGGGCTATCAGTTTGGCGGCATGGAGCATCCAGGCGCCATCCAACTCAATGCCAACACCATCTTCCTGCCACCTGCACCGACACCCGACGAGGAGATGAAGCGCCTGAAGCTCATCGCCCACGAGACTGCCCACATGTGGTTTGGTGACCTCGTCACGATGCGCTGGTTCAACGACGTCTGGACCAAGGAGGTCTTTGCCAACCTGATGGCAGCCAAGATTGCCGAGGAGCAGTTTCCCGACGTGAACCACGACCTCAACTTCCTCAAGACCTATCAGGTGGCGGCGCTCGCGACCGACCGCACGCCCGGCACGCACCCCATCCAGCAGCCCCTCGACAATCTCAACCAGGCGGGCCTGCTTTACGGCAACATCATCTACGACAAGGCCCCGGTGATGATGCGCAAGCTTGAGGAACTCGTCGGACCGGAGGCTTTCCGGCGTGGACTGCAGGCTTACCTAAGGCGCTACAGCTATGCCAACGCGACGTGGGACGACCTGATGCAGATCCTCGACAGCGTCAGCCCGCAGGCTGGGGTGGGGCAGTTCAGCGAGGTGTGGGTCAAGCAGCGTGGGTTGCCGCTCATCCGGACCGAATGGCGGGCAGGCAAGCTGCGCGTCAGTCAGCGTGATGCGCTGGGGCGCGGACTCCTCTGGAAACAGAAAATGAAAGTGGGACTGATGACCATGCAGGGGCTGCGCGTGGTCGACGTGGACTTGCAAGACTCCGTGGCGGAGGTCATCTTCGGCGAGCGGCCCCGGCGCGTAGTCGCCAACTACGACGGCCGTGGCTACGGGCAGTTTGAGGATGTCCATATCGACAGTCTGCCTGCGGGCGACGCCACCCACCGCTATGCGCAGATGATGCTACTCTACGAGAATGTGCTGACGGGGCGTCAGTCGGTCGAGCATGGTGTGGCCCTGCTCGTCGATGCTCTCTCGCGCGAGGATAATGCGCTGGTCGCCTCGACCGCCTGTGCCTATCTGTCGAGTCTGCTGGGCAGGCCGTCGGCAACTTCAGAGGACGTCGAACAGCGGCTTTACGACATGGCATGCCGTCATCCGCTGATGCCCGTGCGCCGCCAGTTGCTGCGCTATCTGGGCCGCCGTGCCGCGTCACCCGGCGTGCTGCAAAGCATGCGCCGGCTGTGGGAGGCGCAGGACAATCCGCTGCTCGCGGAGCGCGACTATATCAACATGGCTTACCATCTGGCCATCATGATGCCGGCGGAGTGGCAGTCCATTCTGGAGCGCCAGCGCGCCCGGCTGAAGGGTGCCGACATACAGCGGGAGTTCGACTACGTGTCGCGGGCCTGTAATCCGTCGCTCGAAGCGCAGGATTCGCTGTTCCGTTCGCTGGCCGATGTCCGTAACCGCGTGGTCGAGCCCTGGGCCTGTTCGCTACTGTCGCTGCTCAACAGCCCCGAGCGGGCCTCGGCGAGCGAGCGCTTCATTGCTCCGGCTCTCGAGCTGCTGCCTGAGATCCAGCGCACGGGCGGCATCTTCTTCCCCGCCAACTGGCTCCAGGCGCTGCTGGGCAGCCATCACACCAGGCAGGCCCGCCGGATTGTCGACGACTATCTGCGTGCCCATCCCGACCTGATGGAGCCCTTACGGCTGAAAGTCCAAGAACAAGCTTTCTACATTGATTAGGCAATCACGGCGCGTTCTCCGCTGAACCATTTCAAATTTAGTACACCGCCGGTGTACGAATTGTACATCGGCTATGTACAAAACGTACACCGGCGGTGTACAAAAATTGTTGTAAGGGGGGAGAGATTCAGAAACGCTGGCAGCAGAGATAGTATTTGCGGACTTTCTTCGACAGCAGTTCGACATTGAGGATTTCCGAGACTTCGGCGATGGGGCGCGTCGTCCCGTCCTTGAGAAGTATGTCGATAGAGTCATCGTCGACGCTGTACATGTCCTTCTGTATCGGGGCAACGTACATCAGGTAGTGGGCGTCCTCGAGCGGAATCTCCATCTTCGCGGCAATCTCCTGCCAGATGGCTTCAAGGCGCTCCTCGGTGGGGGGCTGCTCGAGCACCTCGGTGCGGAAGATGTGGCGGTCGAGCATGTCGGCGGCCAGCGTGGCCAGAATCTTGTCCCCGCTATGCCGCCAGGCTTTCATCGCGCTCCAGATGTCGGAGTCGTCCAGATTCTCATACATTGTCAGGGCTTCAGCATGATTCTCGAACCAGCGGGCGTCGATGTCGTTGTGGAGAAAATAGGCCAGGGCGGGCGAGGCGAAGACGTCGTGACCGCGGCGGGTGAGCTCCTTGGCGCGCAGCAGCATGTTGACGAGCACCTTCTCGTAGCCGACGGCCGTCTTGTGGAGGTAGACTTGCCAGTACATCAGACGGCGTGTGGTCAGGTAGTTCTCGAGCGAATAGATGCCCTTCTGCTCCACGACGAGGCGGTCGTCGACCACGTTGAGCATCTTGATGATGCGGGCCGAGCCGATGTTGCCCTCGGTGACGCCCGTGAAGAACGAGTCGCGCCGCAGGTAGTCGAGGCGGTCCATGTCGAGCTGCGAGGAGATGAGCTGATGAAGGAAGCGTTTGGGATATTGGTCCTTGAAGATGGAAATGGCAAGGTTCAGCTGACCGCCGCCGAGGTCGCGGTTGATCTGCTCCATCATCAAGAGCGAGATGTCCTCATGCGAGATGCCCGAGATGAGCGTGTTCTCAAGCACATGCGAGAACGGGCCGTGGCCGATGTCGTGCATCAGGATGGCAGCCTGGACGGCCTCGGCTTCGGTGTCGAAGATGAAGATGCCTTTCTGCTGAAGCGAGAGAATGGCCTCTGACATGAGGTGGAAGGCTCCCAGTGAGTGCTGGAAGCGCGTGTGTCGTGCCCCGGGATAGACCACTGAAGCCAGCCCCAGCTGGTTGATGCGGTTGAGACGTTGCATCAGGGGGTGGCTGACGATGTCGTATAGCAGGCCGCGCGGCACCTTGATAAACCCGAAGACGGGGTCGTTGATAATCTTGTTTTCGCTCATGTGGACGGTCAGCTGAAGATGATGGTCTTGTTCTTGTAGGGCAGGATCTTGCGCTCGATGTGCTTGGTGACGGCGCGCGAAAGGACGATCTTCTCCAGGTCGCGACCCTTGAGGACGAGGCTCTCAGGCGTGTCCTTATGGGTGATGCGCACGACGTCCTGCTCTATGATGGGCCCTGCGTCGAGGTCGGTGGTGACGTAGTGGCTCGTGGCACCTACGATCTTCACGCCGCGCTCCCAGGCCTGATGGTAGGGCCGGGCGCCGATGAAGGCTGGCAGGAACGAGTGGTGGATGTTGATGATATGGTGAGGATAGGCCTCAATCATCTGGGGGCTGATGATCTGCATGTAGCGGGCCAGCACGATGAACGTGATGCCCTTCGAGCGCAACAACTCCATTTCAGCCTCTTCCACCTCGGCCTTGTTGGAGTGGTCTTTGGCGATTGACCAGACGTAGTAGGGAATGTCGAACTGCTCAGCCACGTAGCGCAGGTCTTCGTGGTTGCTCACGATGCAAGGAATGTCGACCGCCCATTCACCCGACTTGTAGCGCGCCAGCAGGTCGTAGAGGCAGTGGCTCATCTTGCTGACGAAGATGGCCATGCGGGGACGGACGTTGTTGAAGTAGAGACTGAACGTCATGTCGTAGCGCTGGGCGTAGAGCGTCGTCAGGTAGTCGTTGATTTTCTCGCGGGGTATGCGGAAATCGTCGAGTTCCCATTCTATGCGCATGAAGAACATGCCGTCCTGCCGGTCAACGTACTGGTCGAGATAGACGATGTTACCCTGATTGTCGGTGATAAACTTGGTAATTTCCGAGATGATGCCCTGCCGGTCGGGGCAGTGCAACAAGAGGATGGCGGTCGGTTTCATTCGTTGTGTCGTTTTTGTGTGTTAGAGACCGCGCCTGGCCAATTCTTCAGCCATCTGTTGCTGCAGTTCGCGGGCCTTGTTGCCGGCCACCTCGGCGAAGTGGTCGTCGTTGGAGGCGTAGATGATGCCGCGCGATGAATTGACCAGCAGGCCGCAGTCGTTGTTCATGCCATAGCGGCACACCTCCTCGAGGCTGCCGCCCTGGGCGCCCACGCCGGGCACGAGCAGGAAGTGGTCGGGCACGATGCGCCGCACATTCTCGAACATGCGGCCCTGGGTGGCCCCCACGACGTACATCATGTTGTCAGGTGTGCCCCACTGCTGGCTCACTCTCAGCACGCGCTCAAAAAGCTTCTCCTGGTCCCCTCCCTTGGGGTAGACTTGGAAGTCCTCCGAGCCCTTGTTGCTCGTCAAGGCGAGCAGCACCACCCATTTGCCTTCGTATTCGAGGAAGGGCGTCACCGAGTCCTCGCCCATGTAGGGGGCCACGGTCAGGGCGTCGAGGTCGTACTCCTCGAAGAACGTGCGGGCATACATCTTGCTGGTGTTGCCGATGTCGCCGCGCTTGGCGTCGGCAATGATGAGGTGGTGGGGATGATGGCGCTTCAGGTAGTTGCACGTCTTGATGAACGCCTTCATGCCCTTGATGCCATAGGCCTCGTAGAAGGCCAGATTGGGCTTGTAGGCCACGCAGTAGGGAGCCGTGGCGTCGATGATGGCCTTGTTGAACTCGAAGATGGGGTCGTAGAGGTCGACGACGCATGCGGGCAGCTTCTTCGGGTCGGTGTCCAGTCCCACGCAGAGGAACGATTGCTTCTGGCGGATTTGCTCTATCAATTGTTGCCTTGTCATAGTAAAGCCCACCCCTGGCCCCTCCCCAAGGGAGGGGTGCTTGGTCAGTTTCAGGGCGGGGCCAAGCTTATAGTTGTTATTATTTAGAGAATTAATAGTACCCAAGACTATCCAGACTCCCCTCCCTCGGGGAGGGGTAGGGGGTGGGCTATAGTTCGCTCTCCTTCATTCTCTCGGCATTCTCGGCCACGGTGAGCGCGTCGATCATCGGCTGGATGTCGCCACCGAGGAATCCCTGCAGGTCGTGGGTGGTGAAGCCGATGCGATGGTCGGTCACTCGGCCTTGCGGGAAGTTGTAGGTGCGAATCTTGGCCGAGCGGTCGCCGGTAGAGACGAGGGTCTTGCGGCGCGAGGCGATGTCGTCCATGTATTTCTGGTGCTCCTTATCGTAAATAAAGGTGTAGAGGCGGCTCAGGGCGCGCTCCTTGTTCTTCGGTTGGTCGCGCGTCTCGGTGCACTCGATGAGGATTTCCTCAGTCTCTCCAGTATTAGGGTTCTTCCACATATAGCGCAGACGGACGCCGGACTCCACCTTGTTCACGTTCTGACCGCCGGCACCGCTCGAGCGGAACGTGTCCCACTTGATTTCACCTTCGTTGATGTGCACCTCGAACTTGTCAGCTTCGGGCAGCACGGCCACCGTCGCAGCCGAGGTGTGCATACGGCCTTGCGTCTCAGTGGCGGGCACGCGCTGCACGCGATGCACGCCGCTTTCATATTTCAGTGTGCCATAGACGTCAGCGCCCGAGACGGCAAAGTCGATCTCCTTGTAGCCGCCCACGGCGCCCTCGCTGACGTCGGTGACGCTGAGCTGCCAGCCCTTCTGGTCGCAGAACGACTTGTACATCTTGAACAGGTCGCCCGCAAAGAGGCAAGCCTCGTCGCCGCCCGTGCCGGCGCGGATCTCCATCTGCACGTTCTTGGCGTCCTCGGGGTCTTTCGGGATGAGCGCAATCTTGATTTCCTCCTCCAGCTTCGGTTGCAGCGCCTCGTTCATGGCCAGTTCCTCGCGTGCCATTTCCTTCATCTCGGGGTCGTCCTCGTTGGCCAGGATGTCCTTAGCCTCGCGGATGCCGTTGAGGCAGGCGATGTAGCGGCGGCGGGCATCCATGATGTCCGACAGGTCCTTATATTCCTTAGTCAGGCGCACGAAGCGCTGCTGGTCGCCGATGACGCCGGGGGCGGTGATGAGCGTCGACACCTCCTCGAAGCGTGCCTCAAGACCGTCAAGTTTCTGTAGTATGCTGTTATTGTCCATAGTTAAACGCTCCAAACTCTGATTCAATGGTCAGGCTTCTGGGACCTTCGTCAATGTGTCCCACCACCTGAGCGTCGATGTTGAATGACCGGCTGATGGCTATCACCTGCTCGGCCACCTCGGGACGCACGTAGATTTCCATGCGATGGCCCATGTTGAAGACCTGATACATCTCGCGCCAGTCAGTCCCGGAGCAGTTGTGTATGATGCGGAACAGCGGCGGCACGGGGAACATGTTGTCCTTGACGACACGGCAGTTGTCGCCCACGAAATGCAAGACCTTCGTCTGGGCGCCGCCCGTGCAGTGCACCATGCCGTGCACCTCGGGCCGCAGCTCGTCCAGCAGCCGCTTGATGACGGGGGCGTAGGTGCGGGTGGGGGAGAGGACGAGAGGGCCCACCCCCAACCCCTCCCCAAGGGAAGGGAGTTTTTCGGTTAGCTTGTATTTCCCAGAATAAACTAGTTCGTCGGGGACGGCGTGGTCATAGCTCTCAGGATAGCGCTCGGCCAGGTACTTGGCGAAGACGTCATGGCGCGCGGAGGTGAGGCCGTTCGAGCCCATGCCTCCGTTGTAGCGCTTCTCATAAGTCGCCTGTCCGGTGCTGGAGAGACCGACGATGACGTCGCCGGGGCGGATGTTCGCATTGTCTATCACATCGCTGCGCTTCATGCGGCATGTCACCGTCGAGTCGACGATGATGGTGCGCACCAGGTCGCCGACGTCGGCAGTCTCGCCGCCCGTTGGCCAGATGCCGATGCCCATCTCGCGCAGTTCGGCCAGCAGCTCGTCGGTGCCGTTGATGATGGCCGAGATGACTTCTCCCGGCACGAGCATCTTGTTGCGCCCGATGGTCGACGAGACGAGAATGTTGTCCGTTGCCCCCACGCAGAGAAGGTCGTCGGTGTTCATCACGATGGCGTCCTGGGCAATGCCCTTCCACACCGAGAGGTCGCCCGTCTCACGCCAGTACATGTAGGCCAGGCTCGACTTTGTGCCTGCGCCGTCGGCATGCATGATGTTGCAATACTGCGGGTCGCCCCCCAGGATGTCGGGAATAATCTTGCAGAAGGCCTGCGGATAAAGCCCCTTGTCGATGTTCTTGATGGCAGCGTGGACATCTTCCTTTGCGGCTGAGACGCCACGCTGCATGTAGCGGTTGTTGCTCATTTAATTGTCAATAATCAAATGTCAATTGTCAATTAAAATTTAACTTCCGGGGCCTTCTCGGCGCCAGTCTCTGCCTCAAACTTCGTCATCTTGTCGAAACCGAAGATGCCGGCAAAGATGTTCTTGGGGAAACGCCGGATGGTGACGTTGTAGTCCTGTACGGCAGTGTTGTACTTGTTGCGGGCCTCGTTGATACGGTTCTCGGTGCCTTCCAGCTGCACCTGAAGGTCGCGGAAGTTCTCGTTAGCCTTGAGGTCGGGATAGGCCTCGCCGACGGCAATGAGTCTTCCCAGTGCACTCGAAAGCTCGCTTTGGGCTGCCTGGAATTCCTGTAGCTTTTCGGGTGTCAGCTCACCGGCCTCGAGGTTGATGCTCGTCGCCTTGGCACGGGCATTGACGACTCCCTCGAGCGTCTCCTTTTCGTGGGCGGCATAGCCCTTCACTGTCTCCACAAGGTTTGGGATGAGGTCGGCGCGCCGCTGGTAGGTCGACTGAACGTTGGCCAAAGCGGTCGTGGCTTTTTCCTGCATCTCAACCATGGAGTTGTAGGCACCTGTTGCCCAGCTGATCAGACCCAGGGCAACGACTGCGATCACGATGATTGTAATCAGTGATTTCTTCATAACGTCTTTACTTTTTATTGTTAATTGATGATTGTTTGTTCCATATAAACGAACCGACGGCCGGCTACCAGCTTGAAGTGGCACCTCCGCCACCGGAACTGCCGCCTCCGAAGCCACCTCCGAAACCGCCGCCTCCGAAGCCGCCGCCTCGGAAACCGCCACTGCCGCTGCTGAACCCGCCGCCGTAGCCGCCGCTGCTTGTATAGAAACCAGAGGTCTGTGGCGCAAACGGGTTGGGATAGAAGAGGTTGTTGCCGTAGTTGTTGCTGCCCCATCCGTGGCGATGGCCTACATAGGCAAGCAATGCCAGCCAACCGAAGCAGAGCATGAAGTAGAGGCCAAACAGGATCAGACCCTCGTCGCCGTCGTCGTTTGTGAGCTGCATGACTGGCAGATCCTTGCCCTTCAAGAGGTTATAGGTGGCTTCAACCATATAAATCAAGCCGCTGTCGGGCATTTCTGCTTTCATGCAAGGCACGAGATATTGTTCCTGAAGTCGGAAGCATTCCACGTCAGTGAGGTCTGCCTCCAGCGAGCGTCCGGTGTGCGTGCGGAACAGATGGTCGTCATAAGCCAGCACCATGACGAGGCCCCGGTCATCCTTGCCCACCTTGTAGATGTCGAAGATGTCCTGTGCGAACCTGAAAATATCTTGGCCGGCTACATGGTTGACCACGGCAACGACGGATTCAATGCCCAGCGAATCATCCATCTCGCGCAGACAGGCATTCAGACGGGCGACCGTTTCGTCGCTGATGATGCCGTCAGGATTGGAGACGTAAAGACGCCCGTCAGTCAGGTGGGGCATGGGGATGTCCTGGGCCGTCCATTCCTGTGTCTCGCCCGGCGAACTGACCACGCGCCCCTGCGGCTGGCTGGCTTCGTTGGCCACGGAGGTGCCGAGGGCATAGTTGCAAGCCATGGTCTGTGTCAGAATGCCGATGGCGAACAGCCACTTCCACATCGTGCTCGTCGTGCTCGCCTTCTCCGTCTTGGCCCATTCGTCGAGAAACTTCTGGCGTTCTTGGGAATAGGCCGCCTTGTTCTTATAGTATTTCTTCTGGTATTGCTGGCGCAGTTGAGCTTTCTGGTTGCGACTTAATGACGAGAAAGGGCTCTTTGTCGCAAGCTTCGTCGACTTCACTTCGTCGTTATAGCTATGCTCAAGCAACTTCGTCACGGCATTGTAACGGTTGACAATGTCGAGCAGTCGCAGGCGCTTATTCGCCAACTGCAGTTGCTCGTCCTTGGCATAACGATGGTCGGCTATCAGCCCAGCGGTAACGGTTGTGGCTGCAATGGCACCATACAATAGAAAGGCGTTCCAAGCTGAGGCCTCGCTCCCGCTGGCCACACCCATGTTGAAGGCTCCAATCCAAAGCACGAAGCCAACCATGGCAAGGATGATTGCCAAAGTGACGTTGAAGACCTTGCCCTTAGGGGGATTGCTGTTTGCCATAGGCGAAGCGGTTGTTCTTTAGTGGTTAATGAAATGCTTGAGTCATCATGGAGGGCGGCTTTATTCCTTGCCCTGCCAGAACTCCCATGAGGCGAAGGCCTGCAACAGGAGCATCTCGAGACCGTTCTTCACGTTGGCTCCATGCTCTGCACCGAGCCTCATGAACATCGTCTCGTCGGGATTGTAGATCAGGTCGTAGAGGATATTGCGCTCCGTCAGGGCCTCGTAAGGCAGCGGCGGACATTCCTCCGTCTTGGGGAACATGCCCAGCGGCGTACAGTTGACGATGACGTTATACTCCTCAACCACCTCGGGTGTGACGGCGCTGTACTGGATTGTGCCTTCTTTCTCGTAGCGGCTGACGTTGATGCACTCCAGCCCGAGCGACTTCAGTCCGTATGCCACGGCCTTTGCGGCGCCGCCGGTGCCCAGGATGAGGGCCTTCTTGTGATAGTCCTCGAGCATGGGCTCGATGCTCTGCGTGAAGCCGATGACATCGCTGTTGTAGCCGCGCAGGATGATTTTCTTGCCTTCGTGCAGCACGCGGATGACGTTGACGGCTCCGATGGCGCGTGCCTCCGGGCTGATATAGTCGAGGTAGGGCATCACCTTTTCTTTATAAGGGATGGTGACGTTCAGTCCCTTCAGGTCGGGATTGGAGCCGAGCACTTGTATAAACTCGTCAATCGAGGGAATCTCGAAGTTCACGTATTTGGCGTTGATGCCCTCGTCGGCAAACCTTTGGTTGTGGTAGCCGATAGAGAACGAGTGTCCCAGTGGGTAGCCTATAAGTCCGTAAATGTCCATATTATTGTGCTATTTTGTTGCGAAATACATAGTGCAGATGCCGAAGGTGAGTCGCCGGAACGTGGCTTCAGAGAAGCCTGCGCGGCGCAGTATCGTGACCATCTGCTCGCCTTGCGGGAAGGCCTCGATGGTCTGTGTCAGGTAGGAGTAGGCCTTACGGTCTTTCGAGATGAGGCGCCCGTAGGTTGGCAACACCAGGTGGGAGTAGAGCCAGAAGAGCTGCTTCATGGGGAAGGCAACCGGCGTTGTCAGTTCGACGACGCTCAGGTGGCCTCCAGGCCGCAGCACGCGGCACATCTCATG
This sequence comes from Prevotella sp., assembly GCA_017458195.1. GTDB lineage: Bacteria > Bacteroidota > Bacteroidia > Bacteroidales > Bacteroidaceae > Prevotella. The sequence continues at coordinate 841 of JAFTGI010000141.1, read as the reverse complement.
CAGTCCACGGTCGAGGTCGGCGAAGTTGCGTATGCCAAAGGCAGCCGTGACAGCATCAAACGATTGGTCGGCATAGCTCAGGTGCATACAGTCTTCATGTTCGAAGACGATAGTTTCCTGCAGCCCGGCCTCCAGGGCTTTCCTACGCCCGACGGCCATCATGCCTTCGCTGATGTCGGTGCCGACGAGTCGCTGAGGTTTGAGCATCTGAGCGGCAAGGATGGCAAAATCGCCCGTTCCGGTGGCAATGTCGAGTATCTGTTGCGGGGCGTATGGCTCCAGCTGTCGTATAGCCTTCCGTCGCCAGCCGCGGTCAATGTTCCATGACAGCCGGTGGTTCAGCTTGTCGTAAGTCGGAGCGATGTTGTCGAACATCTGCTCCACCTGTTGCGTCTTGTCTCCCTCGTGGTAGGGGTTAATGCCTTCCTGCTCGTACATCACGAATGCCTCTCACCTCTCACTTCTCACCTCTCACTTTTCTCAGGTATTCGCTGACGTTGCGCTCAATGCGCTGTGCGATGTCGCCGTCCTCGGCAGCCTTGTCGAACGTCTGGCCCGTGATGTGCTCATAGAGCTCAATGTAGCGCTCCGAGACGCTCTCGGCGTAGGCGTCGGTAATCTCGGGCATCACCTGTCCGGGTTCGTTCATGAAGTTGTGCTCGATGAGCCACTGGCGCACGAACTCCTTCGACAGCTGGCGCTGGGGCTCGCCCTTGCGGAGCTTCTCTTCGTAGCCGTCGGCATAGAAGTAGCGGCTGGAGTCGGGCGTGTGAATCTCGTCGATGAGGTAGACCTTGCCGTCGCGCTTGCCGAACTCATACTTCGTGTCGACGAGGATGAG
>JAFTGI010000140.1 GCA_017458195.1 Prevotella sp. | reverse complement strand
CGGATGCCTGCCAGGATTTCCGGCCAGGCGCCCTCGCGGCTGTGCACCTGGCGGTAGCGGGCCATCAGCTGCGGGTCGTTCTTCAGGTCCATGGTCTGCACATAGCGCTTCACGGGCCCGACATACTGTTTCATCTTATAACCTTCTGCCATAAATTAAATAATGTATATGAATTCGAGTTATTTACATCGTCTTCAGGTTTTTCGGCAAAGTTACTAAGTTTTTCTGAATTAACGGCAAAAAGTGATAAAAAAACAGCCTTTTCTTCTTGGTCGTTCCAATTATAAACCTTAACTTTGCAACCGAGAACCATTCCTGACTCCAACACATGAAGCGAATCGCAGCCATACTCCTTCTCGCCCTGCTGGCCGCAGGCGTGTCGGCTCAGAAAATAGTGCTGAGCGGCATCGTCGTCGACGATAAGACCGGCGAGCGGATAGCCCAGGCCAACGTGGCCGCGGGCCGGACGGGCATTGCCGTCGTCACCAACGACGACGGGCGCTTCACGCTGAAGGCCGACGACCTGCCCGACGGCATCACGGTCACCCACATCGGCTATCAGTCGCAGCGGCTCAGTGCTGCACAGGCTCAGGCATCGCCCCTGACCATCCGGCTGAAGCCCGGCAGCGTGCAACTGCAGGAGGTCGTCGTCTGGACCACCGACCCGCGCGAGCTGGTGAACATCGCCATCAGGAAAATACCAGAGAACTATAGCCGCCAGGCCGAGCTCTACAACTGCTTCTACCGCGAGACGGCCATGAAGCGCCAGCACTTTATCTACGTGGCCGAGGGCGTCGTCGACATGTACAAGACGGCCTACAACCGCGACGCCGGGCGCGACCGCGTGGCCATCCGCAAGGGGCGCCGGCTGCTCAGTCCCAAGCAGAACGACACGCTGACCGTGAAGGTGATGGGCGGCCCCGTACAGCCCGTGCAGCTTGACATCGCAAAGAACCTCGACTTCCTGCTCAACCCCGAGGACCTGAACTGCTACTCGTTCGCGATGGAGATGCCCGACATGATCGACGGCCGCATGCAGTTTGTGGTCAGCATCACGCCCAACGCGTCGATGCCCTGGGCCCTCTACTACGGCCGGCTGTTTATCGACCGCGAGACGCTGGCCTTCACCCGCGCCGAACTAACGCTCGACATGAGCAGCAGCGAGAAGGCCACGCGCTACATGCTCGTCAGCAAGCCCGCCGGCGTGCGCTTCAAGCCGAAGGAGATGAGCTGCCTCATCGACTACCGCTACGAGGACGGCGTCACGCGCATCAGCTACATCCGCAGCACGTTCCGCTTCAACTGCGACTGGAAACGGCGGCTGCTGGCCACGTCGTTCACGGCCTTCTGCGAGATGGTCGTCACCGACAAGACCCGCGAGGACGTACGCCCCATCTCAGGGCGCAGCTCGTTCGATTCGCGCGACGCCTTCTTCGACAAGGTCGACTATTTCCGCGACCCCGACTTCTGGCGCGACTACAACATCATCGAGCCGACCGAGACGCTCGACAAGGCCATCGACAAACTCATCAAGAAATATCACTAACTTTTACTAACACCCAACACCAACATGAAAAAACTACTGACTTTTACAACCTTGATGCTTGGCACGCTGCTCTGCGCCCAGGCACAAGACAAGAAGACATGGGACTTCACCAAGGGACTGAGTCCTGAGACTGTGGCCAACCTCGACGCCGACGCCAACTGGACGGCCAACAGCCAGGACGCCAACGGCAACAACAACGTTTGGCAGAACGTCGTCAAGCCGTCGACGACCATCCCCCTGCAGGCCAACGGCGAAACCATCAAGGAGACCGACGGCCTGCTCATCGACATCAAGAGCAATGCGGGCAACAGCATCCACATTGCCCAAAACCGCATCCGACTGACGCGCGCCAACACGACCATCACCTTCCCGCAACTGCGCAACGGACAGAAGGTCACCATCGTAGGGCGGTCGGCCAACGGCACGGCCACCGACCGCGGCATCCGTCCCTCCTACAGCTACCTGCAGCTGACCGACGGCACCACCACCAACGACCAGTGCATCTTCCTCGGCAATCAGGTGGAAGGTTCACTGGGCACCTACTCCTTCACGTGGGAGGTGGTCACCAACGAGACCGACCCCGTCGACGTGCAGTTCACGCTCGCCCCCAGCGCCGGCATCGACTTCACCCTCTTCATGATCGACGACGGCGACGCACCCGTCACGACCAGCATTGCCTACCTCTACGACGGCAATGACGACCTGGTGCTCAGCACCCTGCAGAGCCGCGAGGAGACCACCGTCACCCCCATCAACCTGACCTCAGAGAGTATCACGGCCGAAGCCCTGCAGGACTACGACGTCACCGTCATCGGCGCCAACGTGCCCACCGATGCTGCCACCGCCGCCCTGCTGAAGGATGCACTGCCCTGGACGCCCGTGCTCAACCTCAACGCCGGGCTCTACCCCGTCTGGGGCTACGGCGAGGCCATTGAGACCGAGACGCTCTTTGCCAGGATCACCAACCGCAACCACGCCATCTTTGCCGGCCTGACCGACGACGACATCATCGTCGAGGACGACATCACGGCCATTCCCCTGGCACAGGGATGGAGCGGACAGACGACGGGCGTCAAGTTGGGCGATTACTTCGACGGCGACAACATCATGGCCGTCGACATCGAAGGCGAAATGACGCTCATCCATGCCCACAATCCCAACCACAACGGCTACATCCTTCTGCCCTACGTCAGCGACTATTCGGCTAGCGCCCTCAAGCTCATCGACAACGCCGTCGGCCTGCTGGCCGCCTCGAAGCGCGAGATTACGCCCGCCACGGCCCCAAGGATGGCCCTGCAGTATAAGGACCGCAACACCAACATCATCATCACGCCGCCAAGTCTGCCTAAAGCGAAGGTCTTCTACACGCTCGACGGCAGTCAGCCCACCACAGCGAGCACGCTCTACGACGGTCCCGTCAACGTGACTGAGGAGACCGTCGTCAAGGCCGTGGCCATCGCCGAGGGCTACACGGTCAGCGACGTGGCCGAGATTACGGCCGACATCAAGTCGCAGCCCAAGACACCCGTCATCACGTGGGTCGAGGAGGAAGGCAGGACCATCATCACCATCACCTGCGAGACCGAGGATGCCGACGTCTTCTATAACTTCACCAACACGACCGACACGGTGGCCTCGTCGAAATACGTCGGCGAGCCCGTCATCATCACGATGCCCCAGACCGTGACGGCCTTTGCCGTAGCCGGCCAGGTGGTCTTCTCGGAGGTTGCCACCCAGCGCGTGCTCGTCAGGAATCCCCGCGTGGTCATCGACGTTGCCGCCCACTATTCGGCTCCCCAGTGGACTGCCGACAACAACCCGGAAGGACTGGCCGTCAGCAATGGCCGCGGCATGTTCGCCTGGGGACAGACAGCCGAGAGCATGTGGGAAGGTGAAGGCACCACCGAAACCGTCGTCGACCCCGATACGGGCGACGAGACCGAGGTCATCACCCACAACCCCGAGGACCTGCGTCCCCTGACCACGGTCAATGAGCCCGGCGACGACCCGCAATGGATGATCACCTCGCGCGGCGAAGCCGTCATCTGGCAGAACAACGGTTTCGACAACAATGACATCGGCAACAACGAGGGCGGCTACCACCCCTCAGTGGCCGAGGACGTCGACCCGCTGTTCCCCGTCAGCCGCAACGACATCCAGTTCTATCGCGTCTACGCCAGCGAGCAGCCCAATGGTGCCATCCAGAGCATCCGGCGCTATCAGGCCCCGCTCGACATCGTCACCCTGGCCAACATGCAGGCCGGCACGCTCGAGGCCCAGGTCTCAGCCGACGGCGAGAAGTGGACCACCGTCGGTGAGCCCATCCTCGCCACGGGCTACAGCCGCATGTGGAAGAAATACACCAACAGCTACGACGGCACCGACGAGGTCTACGTCCGCGTGGCCCACGTCGACGGCGGCGGCGGTGCCAAGGTTGCCGACATCTATGTGGCCAATGCCGGCGAGGAGTCGCAGCGGCTGCTCGACGAGCTCAACCAGGAATACAATTCCGGCATCGGGGAAGTCAGCAGTTCACCGTCCGTCGCCCGCAGCGCCGTCTATGACCTGCAGGGCCGTCCCCTCGGGATGCCCCGTCACGGCCTCAACATCATCGCCGACGGCGACGGAAGCGTGAGGAAAGTCTTTGTGAAATAAGCAATTACGAACGCGAAGAAGATACAGGATGCTATGACCGTAGCATCCTGTATTGTTTAGGCGAGATGCCTTTCATGCGGGTGAAGAAGCGGCCAAAGCTTGACTGGTCGGCGAAGTGGAGGCGCTCGGAAATGGCGGCTATGCTGAGGTCGGTGGTCTGCAGCAGCCACGAGGCTTCCATCAGCAGCATCTGGTTGATGTAGTCCACCACGGTGCGCCCCGTCACTTGCCGGACGATGCGCGAAAGGTGGATGGTGGTGATGTGAAGCTGGTCAGCATAGAAGCCGATGTCGTGATGGCCGATGAAGTGCGTGTTCAGCAGGCGCATGAAGGCGACGAACAGTTCCGTGGTGCGCTCGCTGACCTGTCCGGGGCCGATGTTCTGGGCCATGGCATCCATCAGGTCGAGGACGAACTGGGTGAACAGGGTGCGGAGCGCCTCCTTCAGGTAGCGGTGACGGGAGTGCTGATAACGGATGATTTCGAGCATGTGCTGCCAGAAGTGGGCTGCCTGCTGCTCGTCAAGATGGATGACAGGCCGCCCGAGCTCGGCAATGGGCTGATAGGCGGTGTGAACCACGTTGCGCACGCTGGGAATCTCGAGCGCCGCCTGCTCGTCGATGATCAGGCAGGCAGAATGATAATTCTTCGAACCGTTGATGATCCTGACCTGCACCCCGGGGTAATAGAGCATCAGGTCGCCCTGCTGCAGCGTCAGCATGCGACCATTGTAGAGCAACTCTATCCAGCCTTCGTGCACCAGCGTATAGGAATAGCAGTCCAGCGTCGCCTGCATCTTGTTGGTGAGAAACGTCAGGCGGGTGTTGCTCTCAGAGCAATACAATTCATCGGACACCACGTCGTCGTACGACATTCCGATAACCGATGTCAGAAATTCCCTTAACTTATACATATCGGCTGCGAAGATACAATAAATAATGTGAAAAACAAAAGAAAAAATTAAAAAAGTTTGTTTCGGTAGAATTTTTGTTTGCTTTGGCACGTAAATATATGCTGAATAATTCGTACTTTTGCAACCGTGATTCATTAACAACTCAATAAAAATAATATTATGACGAAAGAAGAAGCATTGAAGCAGTTTGCCGAACTCGGTGCTGCTTGGTTTGGAAACAGTAAGCAACAGTTTGCATTCTCGGCCTACTGCCGTCTGCAGGGCTGGAACAAACTGGCCGACAAGTGGAAGGAAGAAGCCGAAGAAGAATGGGAAGAGGCCGAGGAAGTGCTGCAGCGCCTGGTGGAGCTGGGCTGCAAGCCTGCCGACCTGCAGGAGGCCATGAAGACCCAGGAGTTCCCCTTCTATGACGACCCGAAGCAGCAGCTTGAGAGCGACTACTCGCCCGAAGCACAAGGAGCCATCAAGATGAT
>JAFTGI010000139.1 GCA_017458195.1 Prevotella sp. | reverse complement strand
TAGTTCGGTGGCCAGTTTCACGCGCTGGCTCTCACCGCCGCTGAGCGTCGTCGAGGGTTGCCCTAACTTGATGTAACCCAGACCGACGTCCTGTATGGTCTTGATTTTGCGCAGGATGTCGGGCACGTTCTCGAAGAACTCTACGGCCTGGTTGATGGTCATGTCGAGCACGTCGGCAATCGACTTGCCCTTATAGCGCACCTCCAGCGTCTCGCGGTTATAGCGTTTGCCGTGACACTCCTCGCAGGGCACCTGAATGTCGGGCAGGAAGTTCATCTCAATCGTCTTGTAGCCGTTGCCGCCGCAGGTCTCGCAGCGGCCGTCCTTGACGTTGAACGAGAATCGCCCTGGCTTATAGCCGCGGATCTTGGCTTCAGGCAGATTGACAAAGAGCGAACGGATGTCAGAGAAGACGCCCGTATAGGTGGCGGGATTGGAGCGCGGCGTCCGTCCTAAGGGTGACTGGTCGACGTTGACCACCTTGTCGATGTACTCAAGGCCTTCAACGGAGTCGTAGGGCATGGGCCGCTTCAGCGATCGATAGAAATGCTGCGAAAGAATGGGCTGCAGCGTTTCATTGACAAGGGTAGACTTGCCGCTGCCTGAGACGCCTGTCACCAGGATGAGCTTTCCCAGCGGGAACTCTACCGTGACGTTCTTCAGGTTATTGCCGCGACAGCCATGCAGGCAGAGACTGTGGCCAGAGCCTGGTTTTTGCTTGGCGACGGAATCGACACACACACTACCGTTGAGGTACTGCGCCGTCAGCGTGTCAGCCTCAAGCAGGGCCTTGGGCGAACCTTGGAACACCACTTCGCCGCCTTTGCGGCCGGCCCGAGGGCCTATGTCGATGATATAGTCTGCGGCGAGCATCATGTCGCGGTCGTGCTCGACGACGATGACCGTATTGCCCAGGTCGCGCAGCTCTTTCAGTGAATGGATAAGGCGCTCGTTGTCGCGCTGGTGCAGGCCGATGCTCGGTTCGTCGAGAATATACAGGACGTTGACCAGCTGGGAGCCAATCTGGGTGGCCAGACGGATGCGCTGGCTCTCACCGCCAGACAGCGATGCCGACTGTCGGTTGAGCGACAGGTAGTCGAGCCCCACCTCGAGCAGGAAGTCGAGGCGTGTGCGGATCTCCTTCAGAATCTCTGCGGCTATCTGTCCTTGCTGCTGGTCGAGGTGACCTTCGGCTTCGTCGAGCCACTCTCGCAGTTCAGTGATGTCCATTGCCGACAGCTCGGCAATGTTCTTGTCCCAGATCTTGTAGCTCAGCGCCTCGCGGTTCAGCCTCTGGCCGTGACACTCCGGACACTCGCACTCAGCCATGAACTGGTCGGCCCATTTCTGTCCGGTGGCACTCTCGTCGCCCTCCATCACGTCGCGGAGGTATTTGATGATGCCGTCGAAACTGACGAAATAATCAGTCGATGTGTGCACCACCTCCTTGTCGATGCGGACGTTCTCAAGCGAGCCGTAGAGAATCTCGGTCATGGCTTCCTCGGGCAGTTCCCCAATGGGCGTCTTGAGCGTGCATTCAAACTTCTTGAGAAGTGCTTCTATCTGCCAGAATATCAGTTGGTTTTTGTATTTCCCTAAAGGAATGATTCCGCCGTCGTAGATACTCTGACTACGGTCAGGAATGACTTTGTCGAGGTCAATCTCGTTGATGATGCCGAGTCCCTTGCAACGTGGACAGGCACCTTGCGGTGAGTTGAACGAAAAGTTATTGGGGGCCGGGTCGCTATATGAAATGCCCGACGTGGGGCACATCAGCCTGCGCGAGAAATGCTTGGCCTCGCCCGTGTCGGCATCGAGTATCATGATGAGGCCCTCGCCCTGCTTCATGGCGATGCTGACCGACTTCTTCAGCCGTTCGGAAACCTCGCCTGTGGGAATCATCTTGTCGATGACCACCTCAATGTTGTGGTTCTTGTAGCGGTCGACCTTCATGCCGCGGGTAATCTCCACGACCTCGCCGTCGACGCGCATGGTGAGGTAGCCCTTGCGCCGCATCGACTCGAACAACTCGCGATAGTGGCCTTTGCGGCTGCGCACCAGCGGGGCCAGAATCATGATTTTCCGCCCGGCATAGTCGTTCTGAATCATTTCGATCACGCGCTCCTCGGTGTATTTCACCATCGGTTCACCCGTCATGTAGCTGTAGGCCTTGCCTGCGCGGGCATAGAGCAGGCGCATGTAGTCGTATATTTCTGTCGTAGTGCCGACGGTGGAGCGTGGATTCTTGTTGGTGGTCTTCTGCTCGATGCTGATGACGGGGCTCAGTCCGGTGATCTTGTCGACGTCCGGCCGCTCCATGCCGCCCAGGAAGTTGCGTGCGTAGGCAGAGAAAGTCTCGATATAGCGGCGCTGTCCTTCGGCAAAGATGGTGTCGAAGGCCAACGACGACTTACCGCTTCCGCTCAAGCCCGTGATGACCGTGAGCGACTGTCGGGGTATCTCAACGTCTATATTTTTAAGATTATGTACGCGCGCGCCAAAGACTTTGATTTTGTCTTCGCCATTATTCTGTGCCACTGGTAGTCCCTCCTTCCGTATAACCACGAATCAGATTGATGTCCTTGCGGATGTGATAGTCCCTCCCGTCGGCTCCCTTCGCAATGACCTGCAGGTAGTAGACGCCGTCCTTCACGGGATGACCGTTGTGCGTGCCGTCCCATTCGCCGGCGGGGTCGTTCCACTCGTAGATTTTCTGTCCCCAGCGGTTGATGATGATGCCCTTGAAGCTGATGATGCTGCGCCAGCCCTCCTTGGCCTTGAAGGTGTCGTTGCGGCCGTCGCCGTTGGGCGAGAAGGCGTTGGGGTATTCGAGCTTGCTCTCAAGTATGGAGACGACGATGACGACCGAGTCCAGTTCCTGGCCGTCCTGCTCGAGGCGGGTCTTCAGCACGACGTTGTAGGTGCCTGATTCGTTGAAGGTGTACTGAGTGTCCTCCTCGTAGCGCACGAACAGCTCCGTGTATCCCTCCGAGGGGCTCATCTTCCGGAAGTGCCATTCGTAGCTGGGCGAATAGCCGTCCATGTCGGTTGGGTTGGCCTGGAAAGTGACGTCGAGGGGGGCCTCTCCGTCGCCGATGCTTTGCGTTTCCTGGTCAGTGCCCTCGCTGTCAGTGTAATAAGCCTGAGGGTTGACCGACTGCCCGCTTGCGCTCATTGCTCCCAGCAAGACTGAGGCCGTCAGTATAAATAGTTTGCCTAAAAGTTGTCTCATTGTCCTGAAGATTACATTCAAAATGCAAAGTTACTTATTTTTCCTGAATCACACAACTTTTGGCCCGGAAAAAAGGTTAATAAACGTTTGTGAAGCGCGACGGGCCGAATGGAAGCCATTGAGCAAAGCACCGCTTTACTTGGAGAAAAGCGGTACTTTTCCGGGAGAAAAGCGGTACTTCTCTGGCAGAAAAGCGGTACTTTTCCGGGGGAAAAGCGGTACTTCTCTTTACGGGGCCTGACACGAAAAGCCTTGCTAAACCAAAAAAATGCCGAAAAATGATACGCATTTCATTTTTTTGTTGTACTTTTGTGCTCGAAAAGAGAAACATGAAATTATGACGAGAACCTACACGATATGCCGATGGCTGGTGCTGTTGCTGATGCTTCTGCCTGCGATTCCGTCGGGCGCACAGACGGCTACTCCCTATCAGGTGAAGAAAAAAGAGACCATCTATGGTATTGCGCGCGACCACGGTATCACTGTCGAGGAGCTTATGCAGGCCAACCCCGGTATGGATTCGCCTGACTATAAGCTGAAGAAAGGCAGCTACATCAATATTCCAGCCAAGCAGGTGGCTCAGGCTGAACCCGTCGTCGTGCAGCAGGAACCGCAGCTCGCGAGCAAGCGGAGCGACGTGCGCAACCGTGCCATCCGGCTGGGCGTGATGTTGCCCCTGCACAATAAGAACAACGACGGCCGACGCATGGTGGAGTACTATCGCGGTGTGCTGATGGCTTGCGACTCACTTAAGAAAGAAGGCATTTCGGTCGATGTGCACGCTTGGAATCTGCCTGAGGACGGCGACATCCGCCAGACGCTGGCCGACCCTGCTGCCGCCCAGTGCGACCTCATCTTCGGCCCGCTCTTTTCGAAGTACGTTGGTGCCCTGTCCGATTTCATCAGCGAGCATGACATCCGCCTGCTTATTCCCTTCTCGATCAATGCGCCACAGATGGCCCACAACGCTTATATGTTCCAGGTCTACCAGGCCCCGAGTACCCTTCATGAGACCACGGCCCGCCGCGTGGCCGACTGGTTCAAGGACTGCCATCCCGTGATCGTCGACTGCGGTGATACCACGAGCACCAAAGGCCCCTTCACTTCGGCTTTGCGCAAACTGTATGAGACGCGTGGCGTGCAGTATAGCCTGACCAGTCTGAAGTCAACCGACAGCCAGTTTGCCAACGCCTTTGTCAAGGAGAAGCCCAACGTGGTGGTGCTCAATACGGCCCGCTCGCAAGAACTCAATGCGACGTTCGGCAAGCTCAGCGCCCTCATAGCCCGCCAGCCGGAAGTCCAGCTGGCCCTGTTCGGCTATACTGAGTGGATGATGTATCTGAACCAGTATCAGTTGTCGAACTATTACCGCTATAACGTCTATATCCCCGCCCCGTTCTATACCAATCTTCAGTCGACCGAGACGGAGCGCCTGCAACAGAAATATCGTCGTAATTTCCGGCAGGACATGATGCAGTCGCTGCCGCGCTTCGCCCTGACGGGATTCGACCACGCCGTCTTCTTCCTGCGCGGCCTGCATAAGTATGGCATTGACTTCGACGGAGCAGCCGGACGGTTTGGCTATCAGCCGGTCCAGACGCCCCTGAAGTTCGACCGGGTAGGGGAGGGAGGCCATCAGAACCGTGCCTTCATGTTCATCCATTATAAGCCTGATCATACTATTGAAACCGTCAATTACTAAAGTGATGATGCCCTTGCGCCGCCTTGCACTTGCCTGCCTGCTGCTCCTGACCTTGCCCGCCACGGCGCAGGTAGGAGAACACCGCAGTGAGTTTGCCATGGGTGCCAGTGCCGGCTACGTGCTGAGCAACGTGGGCTTCATCTCGCGTATTCCCCAGTCCCTGCACGGCGGTCTCACGGGCGGCCTTACCATGCGCTATACGTCGGAGAAATACTTCAGCAGCATCTGTGCCGTCGTCGGCGAGGTGAACTATGTGCAGGCTGGTTGGAAGGAAAGCATACTCGACCGCGAGGATCAGCCCGTGATCAACCAACTGACGGGAGTGGCCGAAGCCTATCAGCGCAACATCAACTATCTTCAGGTGCCGGTCTTCGCCCGCCTGGGCTGGGGGCGCGAACGCAGCGGCTTTCAGTTCTTCTTTCAGGCAGGACCTCAGTTTGGCATCTTCCTCAGCGAGTCAAGCAGTTTCAACTTCGACCTCGACCAGCCCAATCTCAGCAGCCGCGTGTCGGTCGTATCGAGCAATTACGTCGACAGCGACGGCAACCAGATAGGCTCTGACATCTATCACAAGCCCACCGAGCATAAGTTCGACTATGGCATCACGGCCGGCATCGGTCTCGAATATTCCCATCCCCGTCTTGGCCATTTCCTGCTTGACGGCAGCTACTACTATGGCCTGGCCGACCTCTATGGCAACTCAAAGCGCGACTATTTCTCCCGCTCCAACGTGGGCAACATTGTCGTCAAGCTGACCTATCTGCGCGACATCAGGAAAACTATTAACCCTAAAATTAAATAACTATGTTTGAAGGACAACCAAAAGGACTGTTCGCGTTGGCATTGGCCAACACAGGTGAGCGATTCGGCTACTACACGATGATAGCCGTCTTCGCATTGTTTCTAAGAGCCAACTTCGGCTTGGATGCAGGCTGGGCTGGTGAAATCTATGGTGATTTCCTCATGCTCGTCTACTTCCTGCCTATCGTCGGCGGCTGGCTGGCCGACAAGTTTGGCTTCGGCAAGATGGTCACCATCGGTATTATCATTATGTTTCTCGGCTATTTGTTGCTGGCCGTGCCTCTTGGCGGACAGACGGTCGGACTCATCGCCATGCTCGTCTCGCTGGTGCTCATCAGCTTCGGCACCGGTCTGTTCAAGGGCAACCTGCAGGTGATGGTGGGCAACCTCTACGACGACCCGCAGTATGCTGACAAGCGCGACTCCGGCTTCTCCATCTTCTATATGGCCATCAACATCGGTGCACTCTTTGCCCCTACGGCAGCCATCCAGATTTCGGAGTATGCAAAGACACAGCTGGGCTACACCGCTCCCGGCGAGGCCTATCACTTTGCCTTTGCCGTGGCCTGCGCTTCACTGATCCTCTCCATCGCCATTTACTATTTGTTCCGTTCCACCTTCCGTCACACCGAGGGCAATAAGAATGCCGCCAAGGGTGGTCAGGCCGTGAAGGCTGAACCTGAGTTGTCGAAAGAGGAGACCAAACAGCGCATCGTGGCCCTGTGCCTCGTCTTCGCCGTGGTCATCTTCTTCTGGATGGCCTTCCATCAGAACGGTCTGTCGCTGACCTACTTCGCCGATGAGTTTACTGCCAAGACCGCCAGCGGCGCTCACACGATGCCGTTCGATGTCTGGAACCTGGTAATGATCATCTTCATCGTCTATGCCGGCTTCTCTTTCTTCCAGAGCAAGACTTCGAAGGGTAAGGGCATCTCAGCAGCCATCGTGCTGGCAGCTCTTGCAGTCCTGATTTACAAGTACACGAAGGCTACGGGCACGATAGACATCTCAGCTCCCATCTTCCAGCAGTTCAATCCCTTCTATGTGGTGGCCCTGACGCCTGTCTCGATGGGCATCTTCGCCTATCTGGCCAATAAGGGCAAAGAACCTTCTGCTCCTCGTAAGATTGCCTATGGCATGCTGGTAGCTGCATCGGCCTTCTTCATCATGCTGTTCGCCTCGCAGGGATTGTTGACGCCTAATGAACAGGCTGCCCTTGCTGAGAACGGCGAACTGGGCCCGCTGGTGTCACCCTACTGGCTCATCTCGACCTATCTCATCCTGACCTTTGGCGAGTTGCTCCTTTCGCCGATGGGCATTTCGTTTGTCTCAAAGGTTGCTCCTCCGAAGTATAAGGGCCTCATGATGGGTGGCTGGTTCGGAGCTACGGCCATTGGCAACAAGCTGGTCAGTGTGGGCGGCTATCTCTGGGGCGACCTGCCTTTGTGGGCTGTCTGGTGCGTGTTCATCGTGCTCTGCCTGCTTTCGGCCGCCTTTATGTTCGCTGTCATGAAGCGCCTCGAGAAGGTCTGCTAAATGATTCTAACCTTACTTTTGTCGGCGTTTCTCACGTTCGTCGAGATGAACTGTGAGAATCTGTTCGACACGCGTCACGACCCGTCGAAGCAGGATCAGGAGTTCCTGCCCGACGGGTCGCGTCGTTGGACGACCTACAGGTATTGGCAGAAGCTGAACGACGTAGGACGGGCTATCCTGGCTTGTTCTGACGATTTGCCTGATGTGGTGGCCCTCTGCGAAGTCGAGAACGACACGGTCCTGCATGACCTCTCGCATCGTTCGCTCCTTCGTAATGCCGGCTATGATTACCTGATGACCGAGTCGCCCGACGTGCGCGGCGTGGATGTCGCCATGCTCTATCGCCCGGCCCGTTTCCGTCCCCTGTGTTATGAATCCCTTTACGTCAAGCCGGTAAAAGGGATGCGCCCTACGCGCGATGTGCTCTACGTCAAAGGTCGGGTGGTGACAGGCGACACGCTCCATATCTTCATCGTCCATGCCCCCAGCCGCTATGGTGGCGAGCGGTCCTCGCGCCCTTTCCGTCTGCAGGTGGCGCAGGTGCTCGCCAACGCTGTTGATTCGTTAGGCAGCCATCAGAATATCATTATAGCCGGCGATTTCAACGACTACTACAACAGTCCTGCCCTGAAGCTCCTTTACCGCCATGGCTTGGACAACGTCTCGAAAGGGGCGGCAGGACGCTTCGGGAAGGCTCGCGCATCCTACCGCTTCAAGAGCCTCTGGCGTTCAATCGATCATGTTCTTGCCTCACCGGCGATGGCCGAACGCATCGGAGAAGTCTATGTCAATGACAGTCCTTTCCTGTTAGAGGAAGACGAACGCTATGGCGGTTGGAAGCCGCGTCGCACCTTCAATGGCTTCCGCTATCTTGGGGGCACCAGCGACCATCTGCCACTGGTCGTTCGCTTCAGATAGACATTTTTCAGCCTTTTTTCTTTGTTATTTCGAGAATATCATGTATCTTTCCTCTATAAATGGGAAACAAATTGCCCCGCCTAAGTAAGCAAATCCGCGTAGGGGGCGATAATCAGGCACATGAGCATCTTTACGCGGCCATCTTGCGATTTCCGTGTTTTTGGGTAATACTTTCCTCTAC
>JAFTGI010000138.1 GCA_017458195.1 Prevotella sp. | reverse complement strand
GCACCTCATCATCGAGCCCTATACCGAGGGCATGGAGGATCCCGTGAGCTTCACTATCAACGGCCAGGAGTTCAAGATGAACATCAAGGGCAAGGAAGAAATCGACCTCGAGTGGGGCGGTAAGCTGGTCTTCATCAACTCTGTGGTTGGTGGTGCCATCGACCTGCGCTTCATGCCCGCCATCCTGAAGGGTGTGATGCAGCGCATGGAGCAGGGCCCGCTGACGGGTTCGTATGCACGTGACGTGCGCGTTATCGTCTACGATGGTAAGATGCACCCCGTGGATTCCAACGAGCTTTCGTTCATGCTCGCCGCACGTAATGCCTTCTCGGCTGCCTTCCGCGAGGCTGGTCCGAAGGTGCTCGAGCCCATTTACGACCTTGAGGTGCTGGTGCCCGCCGACTACATGGGCGACGTGATGAGCGACCTGCAGGGCCGTCGCGCCATCATCATGGGTATGGACAGCGAGGCTGGCTATCAGAAGCTCTCAGCCAAGATTCCTCTCAAGGAACTCTCCAGCTACTCGATTGCACTGAGTTCGCTGACCGGCGGCCGCGCTTCGTTCTCCACCAAGTTCGCCAGCTACGAGCTTGTGCCGAACGACATCCAGCAGGCTCTGATCAAGCAGCACGAGGAAGAAATGAAGGACGAGGATTAATAGCCTCTCCCTACCCTCTCCTAAGTGAGAGGAAAAGTACAACCAAATGCCCCTTCCCAACGGAGGGGGCTTTTTTATGTCTTTTTGGCACGGATTTTGCAAGTCTATGAGCAGAATCATTATAAAGGTATAAGCTATGCAAAAAGGAAACATCGGGGTTACGACCGAGAACATCTTCCCCGTCATCAAAAAGTTTCTCTACAGCGATCATGAGATATTCCTGCGCGAGATGGTCAGCAACGCCGTCGACGCCACGCAAAAGATGAAGAGCTTCGCTGAGAAGGGCGAATTCAAAGACGAACTGGGCGACCTGACCGTTCGCATTGCCCTTGATGCAGACAAGGGCACCATCACCATCAGTGACCACGGCATCGGCATGACCGAGGAGGAAATCGACAAGTACATCAACCAGATTGCCTTCTCGGGTGTCAGCGACTTCCTCGAGAAATACAAGGACAACGCCAACAACATCATCGGCCACTTCGGTCTCGGTTTCTATTCGTCGTTCATGGTGTCGAAGAAGGTTGAGATTGTCACTCGCAGCTACAAGGAGGGTGCCAAGGCAGTGAAATGGTCGTGCGACGGCTCACCTGCCTACGAGATCGACGACGCCGAACGCGACGACCGCGGTTCGGACATCATCCTGTACCTTGACGACGACTGCAAGGAATTCCTCGACAAACAGAAAATCGAAGGTCTGCTCCAGAAGTATTGCAAGTTCCTGCCCGTGTCCATCGCCTTCGGCAAGAAGCAGGAGTGGTCGAGCGAGCTGAAGAAGATGGTCGACACCCAGGAGGACAATATTATAAATAATGTGGAGCCGCTTTGGACGAAGACGCCGTCGACGCTGAAGGACGAGGACTACAAGACGTTCTATCGCAACCTCTACCCCATGCAGGACGAGCCGCTGTTCTGGATTCACCTGAACGTAGACTACCCCTTCAACCTGACGGGTATCCTCTACTTCCCACGCATCAAGTCGAACATCGACATCACCCGCAACAAGATTCAGCTCTATTGCAACCAGGTCTTCGTCACCGACCAGGTGGAGGGCATCGTGCCCGAGTTCCTCACACTGCTTCACGGCGTGATTGACTCGCCCGACATCCCGCTGAACGTCAGCCGTTCCTACCTGCAGAGTGACCGCGAGGTGAAGAAGATTTCAACCTATATCACCAAGAAGGTCAGCGACCGCCTGAAGGCCATCTTCAACGAGGACCGCAAGGCCTACGAGCAGAAGTGGGACGACCTGAAGCTGTTCATCAACTACGGCATTCTGTCCGAGCCTGACTTCTACGACCGCGCCAAGGACTTCTCACTATTCAAGGAGGTCGGGGATAGCAAATCTCCCGAATCAGGCAAGTACTTCACCTTCGAAGAATACCAGAAACTCATCGAAGTCTCGCAGAAGGACAAGGACGGCACGCTCGTCTACCTCTACGCTACGGACAAGGAGGAGCAGTACAGCTATATCCGCGCTGCCCAGGACAAGGGCTACTCGGTGCTGCTGTTCGACGGCCAGCTCGACGTGCCCGCCATCCAGACCTTTGAGCAGAAGTTCGAAAAGAGCCGCTTCACACGTGTCGACGCCGACATCATCGACCGTCTCATCCCGAAGGACGATGCCCGCAAGCCGGAGCTGACTGACACGGAGCGTGACAATCTGTCAGCCCTGTTCCAGTCGCAGGTGCCTAAGATGGAGAAGCAGGAGTTCATGGTTGAGGTCGACGCCCTTGGCGAGGAGGCCCGCCCCGTCATCATCACGCAGAACGAGTGGATGCGCCGCATGAAGGAGATGAGCCGCTATCAGAGCGGTATGGGCTTCTACGGCCAGATGCCCGACTCGTTCAACCTCGTGCTCAACAGCGACCACCGGCTGGTGAAGGAGGTGCTCGAAACGCTCAACTCCCAACTCTCGACTGAGCTCCAGCCCATCGAAAGCGAAATCAAAGGCCAGGAGGCCCGCCTCGCCGCCCTGAACCAGATGACCGAGAAAAAGAAGCCCGAGGAAATCACTCAGGAGGAGAAGGACGACAAGGCCAACACGCAGAAGGCCATCGACGAGCAGAAAGCCAAGAAGGAGAGCGTGCTGAGCGGTTTTGCCGCCAAGAACGACATCATCCACCAGCTCATCGACCTGGCTCTGCTTCAGAACGGCATGCTGAAGGGCGAAGCCCTCGACAAGTTCCTGAAGCGCTCAATCGACCTAATCAAATAAAGCTAAGAAACAGCGAGTCCGGAATTGCATGTGCAATTCCGGACTTTGTTTATTTCACCACCACTTTTCTGCCGTCGCGAATGTAAATGCCTTTCCGGGGTGTGGTCCTGCGAACACCCTGCAGGGTATAGTAGACAGCGGCGTTCGGTCTGGTCCCGATCAGTTCTATACGATTCTGTATTGAAACGGGTTGAAAAACCGACAGCATGCGATAGACATGGTACCGCTTATTGCCAGGCATCTCGAGTTCTATGACACCCTCGCCGAATTCACACTGGCGGAAGACGCAAAGTGAATCGGCAGCATCATAGGTGGTGCTCCCCTCGCCCACCATATAGCTCAGCTGAGCAATGGTTCCGTCGGCAACAGCCATCGTCACTCGGAAGTCATTGTTGGCATTCATGCCAAAGCCCGGATAATAGAAATAGTAGTTGGAGGCCGTGCTGCTGAATGACAGACCCTCATAGAGGCCCGTCACCTCACGGCCGTTGAGTTTGCTGCGATACCAGCTGTCTATGGTTGTCCCGCTGAATCCGCTCAATTGTCCCTGAGCCGTCAGTTTCTGCCATCCTCCACCGGGTTCTTCCTCAGCAGTGAAGTCGATGTTCATGGTTCGTTCGTAGGAGCCATAGGCGGGCATCGTCGTAAAATGTTTCTCGCCCTCAACGTCGGTGGCAGTAATAATCAAGTCGCCCAGGATCGGAGAAGCCAGTGTCAACAGGGCAGAGCCGTCCGGCTGAAGGTCAACGCTGAGGGACGTATAGGGCTGTCCGTCTGCGTCGGTTGCTGTAAGACTGACAATTTCCCCCGTGTTCGTCTGCAGCTGATAGACCGGCAGGTAGGTTCCGTCGTCCTGGATCTGCATGTCAATGAGCCGGGCGGTCAAGGCCTGCGACTCACTGACCATTGGCACCAGTTTCACAGCCGAGGCAAGTCCGGAGGGCATCAGCGCCCACGCGGAATAGCTGGCCGAACTGATGTTCGACATGTTTATATCCTCAAAGATGCGCCACTCCGTGCCCGCTGCGTCCATCTGATGAATACGATTGGCCGGCAGATTGGTCACTTCTATCCGAAGGCTGTTCTCACCCTGACGAACGGCCGATGAAGCATCAAGCTCAAAGGGCACACTCCAGGCACACCCGAGATACTGGCCATTAAGCCATACACGGGCACTCTCGCGCACATCGCCCAAATCGAGGCGGAAGCCGCCGGTAGCCATCTGCATCTGCGATTCCGTCAGCGTGAAGTTCGTTTCGTAGACGCCCGTGCCCATGACCTGGGCCGTCTGCTCGTCGAGCGTCTCCCACGTCTGGGGTCCTCTGAGGGTGTAGTGCCGCCCGCTCATGTCAGGCCAGGTGTCGTCCGTGAAGCTCAATCGCCACTCGCCACCGATGGCCATTGCATGGGCTTCTTCCGCGCGTTCAATCTCATCAGCCATCATGTTGCTGTCGTAGGTTTGAAGCAACATCGACTGCCCGGATTTCAAGTCAATATAGACCCGTCCGTCGCTGACTTTGGCCGGACGGATGTCGCCCGTAAGGGGATTGAACAGTGCAACGGAGGCGAACGGAACGGCCAATTCAACATAGTCGCTGAAGTCGTTGGCCGTAAGATTGGCAATGAAATAATGGTGACCGGAGTCATTCTGGCGGCGAATCAGTCCGAGTCCCGACTGCCGCATGGCCTCTGGCTTCACCGTCAGCTGACTCAGGTCTGTGTATTGATAGAGGATCATGGCCCCTTGGGTAGCCAGCGCATCAAGATGAATGCGCACCTCGTCGGGCATCGCATCGCTGACAGGCACGATGAGCGCCTTATAGGAAGCACCGGAAGCTGTCTTGAGCTGACCGCCCTCGAAGGTTGTGGTCAGCAGGTAGCGGTCGCTGGTGTAGTCGCAGTCATAGCCGGCCGCGAGCAAAGCATCGACACATTTCTTCAGGTCGGCCATCTTCGTGTCGAGCGTGTTGATGTCAAAGAGCAGCAGGCGATTCTGAAAACTTCCCGTGTTCTTCTGCATCGCATTGACGAAGGGGGCATAGACCAGCAGGTCGTTGTCCGGCTGGCCCATCTGCATGAAGCTCTGAACGCGCTCAATATATTTCATCAGCTCGGGAGCATCACGCCAGATGGAATTCGTGGGACTCATGTCGACCGATGCATAGAATTTCCAGCCAGGCCATGCTGCCGTCGAGGGCGAATAGGTCGTGCCATGGAACATGACGTGGTTGACGCCCGCCACGAACAGCTGGTCGAGCTCAGGCTTCATCTGCGAAAGACTGGAGCGGAAATGCTCGGTGAGCCACGTCAGCGACTCGCTCGACACCAGCCGCTTGCCGGTGATATGGGCGGCGCTCGAGGCATACTTCAGCGTAGCCAGACTGCTCAGTGCTTTCATCGTGAACCCGTCGTCGCGTCGGAGGCCCTTGATGCCGAAATCATTCATGTAGAACGTCTCCGTCTCAGGGATGTCAGCTTCCGCATAGAGGTCGATCAAGTTGCCGGGTGCCCCGTGCGCCTGATTGCGTGTTTTCGAACCGTGGCTGTGCGCCCACTCCGTCCACTGGCGGGTGAAGTTGTCGCGCAGCATATCGCTCAGCGTCAGCCGATAGTCCGCATAGACCTGCCTATCGCGGGCCAGCAACTTGTCCATGTGCTCCTCCAGCCTATATCCGCGATATTTGAGGAATGCCTCGAATATGCCACGCGTCCAATCGGCTTGCGTAATCTCATAGGAATCATTGAAGAACATGTCGGGATACGGTTCGCCGTTTGCCTGGAAGCGCTGCTCAAAATACTTCAGATAGTTAGCCACCGCCGTGGAATCGAAATAATCGAGCACATAGCCTTCGCTTCCTGGTGAGGGGCGCTTCACCTGCATAACGCCTGGTTGACAATAGACCGTGATGACATCCCACTGTCCTGCGGGCGCCACCCACCTGACGCTTGTCCCGCTGCGCAGGTCGGTCAGGTCGATAGGCGAGCCCCCCGTGCCGGTCTTCGGGAAGGCCAGCACGCGCTGGAGTGTTCCGAGGGAATTGCTGAGGGCTATCGTGGCCGTGGTGCTGCCATCGCCCGTGATGGTGGTTGTCTCGGTCTGCAGTTTACTGGCCGATTCCTCAAGTTTCACCATCTGTCCGCCGAAGGGCCAGCCCGTGCCCATCGTCATGTCTACCGCGATTCCGAGCCTCTGCCCCTGAGCCTGCACATGCTTCAGCAGCTCAAACCACCGAGCGCTCAGGTAGGTCACATTCTGAGCGGCATTGCCCTTGACGCCATAGATGGGAGTTATCTCGAGGGTTCCAATGCCCGCCTCGGCATATTGCTCCATGAGCAACTGCAGATTGGTCTCGTCGACGGCTGACGCCATCCACCACCAGCGGCTGCCGGCTTTCATCTCCGGCTTCACCTCCGGCCACGACGGCTGGGCACTCGAGCCGCCTGCAGACATCAGCAACAGGAACAGGAGTGCAGTCTTGAAAGTAGGTTTCATATCAGATTGTTTTAGTGTGAGCAGTGTAGTTCGCAATTCTGTTGGATAACAGGCTATTGGCGGAGCTCGGCCAGACGACGCTTGAAGGCCCTTTTGAGCTGGCGCACGGCATGGTCACGGATCTGGCGCACCCGCTCGCGCTTCAGGTGCATGTCGTCGGCAATCTCGGCCATGGTCAGACTCTCCTGCCCGATGCCGAACCAAGCGTTGACCACCTGGCTGTCGCGTTCGCAGAGAGAGCGGAGGGCATATTCCACTGCCTGTTCAACCGAGGAGTTATAGACACGCTCGTCGGCCAAAGGGGAATTGCCGTCCACAAGCACCGAAAGAAGACTGACGCCAGTCTTGGAACCAAGGGGGGCATCCACGGAGCGGGTCTCACCGTCGCGGCTACTTTCCACACGGCGTTCAGCACTCTCTGCCGTCAGGGCCCGTTCAATCTGTTGGCGGACAAAGGCGGCGGCATAGTTGACGAAGCGGACGCCACGCCCGGCATCGAACTTTCTTGCAGCCTTCATCATTCCCAGATTGCCCTCGCTGACAAGGTCTTCCATCGCGAGGCCCTTCCCCTGATAGCGTTTGGCTACAGCAACGACGAAGCGCAGATTTGCCTCAACCAATCGGCTGAGAGCCCGCTCGTCGCCTTTAAGGATTCGTTCACTCAGCCGCCGTTCCTCGTCTTCGCTGAGGAGCTGCCCGCGACCGATTTCGTCAAGATAATGATTCAAGAGATGTTCTTCCATGCATGCAAATTTAGATAAAATT
>JAFTGI010000040.1 GCA_017458195.1 Prevotella sp. | reverse complement strand
ATATATAATAGCGACGCCCTCTGGCTCTCCATGTGGAACCTCAACACCCTCTGGGGACTGGCCTATCCCGACGTGCTCGACGACTTCGCCGCCTCGTTCCTGCAATACTCGCTCAACGGCGGACTGCTGGCACGTGGCCCCTGCGCCGGTGCCTACTCGTTCATCATGAGCGGCTGCCCCGCCACGTCGCTCATCACCTCAGCCTACCAGCGGGGCATCCATCGCAAGTTCTCGCCGAAAGTAGCACTGCGCGAGATGGTGCGCAACCACGAGCCCGGCGGCATGATGGCCTACGGACAGGACGACGACCTGCGCTTCTACGAGCAGCACGGCTACGTGCCCAATCAGGCAGGACTCACCATCCAGTGGGCCTTCGAGGACTGGGCGCTGGCCGAGATGGCTGAGCGCATGGGACAGAAGCGCATCGCCGACCGCTTCCACCGTCGCTCCCACGGCTGGGCCAATAGTTTCAACCCTCAGTTGGGCCTCGTGCTGCCTAAGACAAAGGAGGGCACGTGGCTCCACACCGACCCCTTGAACGGCTGGGGCTACGAGGAGGCCAACGCCTGGCAGGCCACCTTCGGGCTCTCCCACGACCTGCCCCTGCTGGCCCGCCTGATGGGTGGCGCGGATTCGCTCTGCCAGAAACTGGACTACGCCTTCCGCCAGTCGCAGAAGGACGACTTCATGTCGGGCTACGGCAACGGCTACGTGAACTACGGCAACCAGCCGGGCCTCTCCAACGCCCACGTCTTTGCCCACGCCGGCCGGCCCGACCTCACGCAGTACTGGGTGCGCCGCGTGCGCCGTCAGACCTACGGCGGCACGACTCCCGACAAGGGTTACGGCGGTCACGACGAGGACCAGGGCCAGATGTCGAGCCTCTCAGCCCTCATGTCGCTCGGCCTCTTTGCCATCGACGGCGGCAGCAGCCAGACGCCCGCCTACGACATCACCGCCCCGCTCTTCAGCGACATCACCATCCGCCTGCATCCCGACTACTGCGAGGGCCGTCAGTTCCGCATCGTCACCCACAACGTCAGCGATGAGAACTGCTACATCCAGCGCCTCGAACTCAACGGCCAGCCCCTCACCGTCCCCCGCCTCACCCATGCCGACTTCCAGCGGGGCGGCACCCTGGAAATATGGTTAGGGAACCAACCGTTGAAAACGGGCAAGCAACCCTTTTAGTCGAATTCAAATAACCAATAAATAAGAACTGATAACACTTGAACATGATGAAGAACTATCCTAAAATCGGCATCCGCCCCACCATTGACGGTCGTCAGGGTGGCGTACGCGAGAGCCTTGAAGAAAAGACCATGGCCCTGGCCGTGGCAGTGAAGAACCTGATTGAGACGAACCTGCGCAATGGCGACGGCTCACCCGTGGAGTGCGTCATCGCCGACACGACCATCGGCCGCGTGGCCGAGAGCGCCGCCTGCGCCGAGAAGTTCGAGCGCGAGGGCGTGGGGAGCACTATCACCGTCACCTCCTGCTGGTGCTACGGCTCGGAGACGATGGACATGAACCCGCACTACCCCAAGGCCGTGTGGGGCTTCAACGGAACTGAGCGCCCCGGGGCTGTCTATCTGGCCGCCGTGCTGGCCGCCCACGCCCAGAAGGGCCTGCCCGCCTTCGGCATCTACGGTCACGACGTGCAGGATCTGGACGACAACAGCATTCCTGCCGACGTGGCGGAGAAGATTCTGCGCTTCGCCCGTGCCGCCCAGGCCGTGGCCACGATGCGCGGCAAGTCGTATCTGTCGCTTGGCAACACCTGCATGGGCATTGCCGGTTCGATAGTCGATGCCGACTTCTTCCAGCAGTATCTGGGCATGCGCACCGAGTATGTGGAGCTGGTCGAGATCCTGCGCCGCGTCGACTTCGGCATCTTCGACCATGAGGAGTTCGGGCGGGCCATGCAGTGGGTTGAGCGCTATGCCAAGCCACACGAGGGCCACGACTACAACGAAGACCGGCCGCTGTTCGGCGGCACGCCGATGACCACCTTCAACGGCAAGGGTAAAGGCAAGACGCGCGAGGAGAAGGACGCCGACTGGGCCTTCACGGTGAAGAACATGATGATCATCCGCGACCTGATGCACGGCAACCCGCGCCTCCTGGAGATGGGCTACAAGGAGGAGGCACTCGGCCACAACGCCCTGCTGGGCGGCGTGCAGGGCCAGCGCCAATGGACCGACTATAAGCCCAACTTCGACTTCCCCGAGTCGATGATGTGCACCTCGTTCGACTGGAACGGCATCCGCGAGGCCGACGTGCTGGCCACGGAAAATGATGCCCTGAACGGCGTGTCGATGCTCTTCGGCCACCTGCTGACCAACCGCGGCGTGATGTTCTCAGACATCCGCACCTACTGGAGCCCTGAGGCCGTGGAGCGCGTCACGGGCCATGCACCCGGTGGTTTGGCCGCCGGCGGTTTTATACATCTCATCAACAGCGGTGCCACAACACTCGACGCCACCGGTGCCATGACCGACGCAGAGGGCCGGCCGACGATGAAGGAACCTTGGAACATGACCCAGCAGGACGTAGAGGCCTGCATCGAGGCCACCAGCTGGATGCCGGCCGACCGCGACTACTTCCGTGGCGGAGGCTACTCGGCCCACTTCGTCAGCCGAGGCGGCATGCCCATGACGATGATGCGCCTGAACCGCGTGCAGGGACTCGGCCCCGTGCTGCAGCTGGCTGAGGGCTGGACCGTAGAACTGCCGCAGGACGTGCACGACAAGCTGGACCGCCGCACTGACCCGACGTGGCCCACGACGTGGTTCGTGCCCCGTTTAGACGCTACGAAGGACTGCTTCAAGGATGTCTATTCCGTGATGAACAACTGGGGAGCCAACCACGGGGCCATCGCCTACGGCCACATCGGTGCCGACGTGCTGACGCTGGCCTCCATCCTGCGCATCCCCGTCTGCATGCACAACGTGCAGGATGCCGACATCTTCCGCCCCGCCGCATGGAATGCCTTCGGCATGGACAAGGAGGGCGCCGACTTCCGCGCCTGCCAGAACTTCGGGCCGCTCTATAAATAGTACACCGGTCGCACAAAATCGGTATTGTATGGACTATTATTTTAAGCGGAACAGCTGGTTCACGCCAGTCTACCTCGCCCGGTTTTTGGGGAGACGAGGATGAGGAAACGTAAAATAATTTCTAAAAAAATTGTCAATTATTTACAACAGTCTGATTATCAGGCAAATTAAAACACGATTTGAAAGAAGTGCCGCT
>JAFTGI010000137.1 GCA_017458195.1 Prevotella sp. | reverse complement strand
CGGCTGATGCCGTTGTCCTTGGCCAGCTGCTCAATGTCGACGACGATGACGTTCTTGATCTTCGCCAGGTCGGCCTTGATGACCTCCATGTCGGGATAGTTGGGGATGTTGACGAAGGGGGCCGACGAGGTGATGATCCATCCCTCGCGTGAGAGGAAGGGCAGGTAGCGCAGGGCCTCCATGGGCTCCATCGAGATGATGACGTCGGCCCCGCCGCGTGCGATGAGGTCGCTGTGGATAGGCTCCGACGAGATGCGGAGGTTCGACTGCACGTCGCCGCCGCGCTGGCTCATGCCGTGCACCTCAGCCTGCTTGATGTAAAGGTTCTCGTTCATGGCTGCTTCGCCGATGATCGTTGCGATGGAGAGGATGCCTTGTCCGCCCACGCCGCAAAGGATAATATCTGTTTTCATTTCTTACCCTCCTGTGCTTTTTTTTGTTTAAGGTGTCTCTGTAAAGTCTGCATGCACTCACGGCGCGGGATGATGACCGAGGTGCCGTGGTAGTTAATCTCGTCGCGGATGGCCTTCGTGATTTCCGGCATGTTCTTCGGCAGGGGGACGACGACCTTCAGGTGCTCGTCGCTCAGTCCCAGTCCGCGGCAGATGGCCTCAAACTTGTTCGTGCCGGCCGAGTCCTGTCCGCCCGTCATGCCGGTGGTCAGGTTGTCGGAGATGATGACCGTGATGTCGGCATTCTCGTTGATGGCGTCGAGCAGGCCGGTCATGCCTGAGTGCGTGAAGGTCGAGTCGCCGATGACGGCCACGGCAGGCCACTGTCCGGCGTCGGCAGCACCCTTGGCCATCGTGATCGAGGCGCCCATGTCGACGCACGAGTGGATGGCATGGAAGGGGGGCAGGAAGCCGAGCGTGTAGCAGCCGATGTCGCCGAAGACGCGCGGATTCTCGTATTCGCGCAGCACCTCGTTCAGGGCAGCGTAGACGTCGCGGTGGCCACAGCCCTGGCAGAGTGCGGGCGGACGCGGGGCCACGTCCTCGCAGGGAGCGTAGCACTCGTCCATCTCCATGCCGAGGGCCTTGCGCACCACGTCGGGGCTGAGCTCGCCCGTGCGGGGCAGCTCACCCGTCAGGCGGCCCAGGATGTTCTTGCTTTCAGCCACGCCGCGCACCATGTCCTCGATGAAGGGCTGGCCCTCCTCGACGATGAGCACCTGCTCGCACTCCTCCATCATGCGGCGCACCAGCCGCTTCGGCAGCGGATACTGCGACACCTTCAGGATGGGGTAGGGACAGGTCTGGGGGTAGCACTCACGCACATAGTTATAAGCAATGCCGCTGGCGATGATGCCGAGCTTCTTGTCCGGCCCGTCGATGTATTTGTTCCACTCCGACTGGGCGGCGTTCTCCTCCAGTTCAGCCTGCTGAGCCGTCACGTGGTCGTTGCGGCGGCGCGCATTGGCGGGCAGCAGCACCCAGTTCTTGGCCTCGGCGTCGTAGTTCAGGGCATTCTGTTGACGTGGTACGTCAACACACTCGACAACGGCGCGCGAGTGGGCCATGCGGGTCGTGACGCGCATGAGCACCGGCAGCTTGACGCGCTCCGAGTAGTCGAAGGCCATCTGCATCATGTCGTAGGCCTCCTGCTGGCTTGAGGGCTCAAAGATGGGAATCATGGCGAACTTGCCGTAGAAGCGCGAGTCCTGCTCGTCCTGGCTGGAGTGCATCGAGGGGTCGTCGGCTGCCAGCACGACGACGCCGCCGTTGACGCCCGTCATGCCACTGTTCACGAAGGCGTCGGCGCAGACGTTCATGCCCACATGCTTCATGCAGACCAGTGCGCGCTTGCCCATGAACGACATGCCGAGGGCTTCCTCCATGGCAGTCTTTTCGTTGGTCGACCAGAGGCGGTGGATGCCTCGTTCCTTAGCGACGGGCGACATCTGGATGTACTCCGTAATCTCTGTCGAGGGTGTGCCCGGATAGGCATACACGCCGCTCAGACCTGCGTCGATAGCACCCTGTGCAATTGCCTCGTCGCCTAAAAGAAGTTTCTTCATAATATGTTTTTTTAGGTTTAAGATAATTAATGCGGCAAATATACAAAAAAAATCTGAAACCGCAAAGCCTTTTTCCTTTTTTTTGACGGTTTCTATAATTTCTTGAATCCTCGTCGCAGTTTCTTAAAAACTACAACGAGGATTTATTATTGTCCGGCACTTCTTTATGGTCAGTCGGTCAGGCGGAAGGGAATGCGCAGGGCGATGCGGTCGGAGGCGGTGCCGATGAGGGCTTCGTAGTCGCCGGGGTCGGCGACCCACTGGGCTGTCGGCTCGTCGTAGCGGGCGAGGGCGTCGGCCTTGACGGTGAGGTTGACCAGCTGCTGCTCACCTGGTTGGAGGTAGACTTTCTGGAAGGCCTTGAGCTCCTTGACGGGGCGCTCTACCTTGGGGTTCTTGCAGCTGACGTAGAGCTGCAGGGTCTCGGCTCCGGCGCGCTGGCCGGTGTTCCTGACGGGAATGGTGAAGGTGACCTCGCCACCGCGGCTGAGCTCCTTGGCGGCGGTCTTCAGTCGGCCCAGCTCGAAGGTGGTGTAGCTCAGGCCGTGGCCGAAGGCGAACAGTGGGCGCTGCTTCTTGCCCAGACGGTCGGTCCAGCGATAGCCTACGTAGATGCCCTCCTTGTAGTCCTCGTCGATGATCTGGTGGCCGGGGCGCCACGTGCCGGGATAGCTGCCCGTGGCGTGGGCACCGCACTGGTCGAGCGAGGCGTATCACGTGAAGGGAAGCTTGCCGCTGGGGTTGACGTCGCCGGCCAGCACTGAGGCGATGGCCTCGCCGGCCTCGGAGCCGATGAACCAGCCCTGCACGACGGCGGGCACCAGGCCCAGCCAGGGCAGGGCGGCGCAGTTGCCCGAGATGTTGACGACGACGAGGCGCGGGTTAGCCTTGGCCAGGGCCTCGATGAGCTCGTCCTGGGCGTAGGGCAGTCCATAGTCCTTGCGGTCGTGGCCCTCGCAGTCCTGATAGTCGCTCTTGTTGAGGCCGCCGACGAAGATGACGACGTCGGCCTGGCGGGCCTTCGCGACGGCCTCGCTGATGAGCTCGTCCTTCGTGCGCAGGTCGCGGAGGGAGCGGCCTACGGTGACGCCGTTGTAGCTCTGCACCGTGTCGCCGACGTAGCCGCGGGCGTAGTCGACCTCAGCCGAGGCGAAGCGGGCCCGGATGCCGTCGAGGGGCAGAATCTCGCGCTGCACCTTCAGCGACGAGGAGCCTCCGCCGACGGTCATCATCTTGATGGCGTTCTCGCCGACAACGAGGATGCGGCCGGTCATGTCGGGATTGAGTGGCAGCAGCGGTTCTGCCAATTTCTCATTTCTCATTTCTACTTTCTCATTTCGAAGCAGCACGATGCCCTCCTGGGCAATCTGCAGGGCGGCGGCGTAGTGGGCCTCAGAGCAGAGGAAGCCCTGCGGCTTGTGGCGGTTCATCGTCGTGCGGAAGTGGAGGCGCAGCACGCGGCGCACCTTCTCGTCGAGCTCGCGGGTCGAGTATTTGCCGCTCTGGATGCCGCGCTTGTAGGCCATGGCCAGGTAGTACATGTCGTAGGCATTCGAGGCGCCCTCGGAGAGGCCGTTGGTCCATGAGCCCATCTCGAGGTCGAGCCCGTTGCGGACGGCCTCGTCGGTGTCGTGGCAGCCACCCCAGTCGCTGATGACGGCGCCGTCGAACTGCCAGTCCTGCTTCAGTATCTTGTTGAGCATCACCTCGTTGTGGCAGTTGTGCTGGTTCTTGTAGAGGTTGTAGGCACCCATGATAGACCAGGCACCACCCTCCTGCACGGCGGCACGGAAAGCGGGCAGATAGATCTCGTGGAGGGCGCGGTCGCTGACACTGACGTTCACCTGGTGGCGATACTCCTCGTCGTTGTTCAGGGCATAGTGCTTCACGCAGGCAGCCACGCCCTTCGACTGCAGGCCCTGGACGTAGGGCACGACCATGCGCGAGGCCAGCCAGGGATCCTCGCCCATGTACTCGAAGTTGCGGCCGCCCAGCGGGGTGCGGAAGATGTTGACGCCTGGGCCCAGCAGCACGCTCTTGCCGCGGTAGAGAGCCTCCTCGCCGACGCTCTCGCCGTAGAGGCGGGCCATCTGCGGGTTCCATGTGGCAGCCAGACAGGTGAGTGCGGGGAAGGCCACGCACGAGTCGTTGGTCTGTCCGGCCTGCTCCCACTCGTCCCAGAGCACGTCGGGGCGCACGCCGTGGGGCCCGTCGTCGGTCCATAGGTCAGGGAATCCCAGTCGCGGAATGCCGGCAGCCGAGAATTTCGACTGTGCGTGGATGATGCGGATTTTCTCGTCGAGGGTCATGCGGCTCAGGGCGTCGTCGATGCGCTCCTCCAGTGGCAGCCGCTCGTCGAGGTAGCGTGGTGTCTGAGCCCAGCTGGCGGTCGCCACGATGAGCGACACGAAGGTGATGAATAGTTTTTTCATTGCTTTAAGTTATCTGTTACATGTTCTTAGTCTTGCCGTGCAAAGTTACGAAGTTTTCCAATATATATAACAAGGTGAGGCGCGCAAAGTGGAAACAAAGAAGCCTGACGCCCTTTGTAAATGTTTGGACGTCAGGCTGTTGCTTTTGCCGGAAGATGTTGCTAAAAGTGGATGTCGAGTGGTGGTCAGTCCTGGCCGCCCGCATACTGGCGGGGCAGTCCGAGCGCCTTCACGCGGCGCTCAAAGTCGTCGCGCTCGCCCAGGGCACCGTTCTTGATGCGTGCGCGGTAGTTGTAGATGGTATTAACGGAATAGTGGAGGAACTCGGCAATCTTCGACGAGTCCTCGATGCCCAGGCGGATGAGCGCGAAGATGCGCAGGTCGGTCGTCAGCCGGTGGTCCTCCTTGGGGCGCACCTGCACCTCAGGCGAGAGCAGGGCGTTGAACTCGTCGATGAAGCTGGGAAAGAGATGCAGGAAGACGGAGTCGAAGTTCTCGTAAAGCTCGTCGAGCTCCTTCTCCTTCAGTTCGGTCGACTTGGTGATGCGGAATAGCTCGTCGAGCTCCTTCTGCTTCATCTTGCGCTGCACCATCTTGCGATAGTCGTCGAGCTTGTTGATGTATTCCGAACAGAGGCTCATGAAGCGCCCGATGTACTCCTCCTTGACGCGGTTCGACTCGCTCAGCTGGGCGTTGAGCGACTGCAGCCGTGCGTTGAGCGACTGCAGCTGGGCGTTGAGGGCCGCCTGCTCATCGTTCTTCGTGCGCAGCTCGTCGTTCAGTCCGCTGAGCTGGGCCTGTGCGCGGGTCAGCTTGCGCTTCTCGCGGAGGGTCACGATGAGCGATGCCAGGATGATGAGACCCATCAGGCTCAGTCCTATCAGGGCCCAGCGCAGCCGGGTGGCGCCCTGCTTCATCTCGTTCTGGTAGTTGCGCTCGATGACGTTCAGGATGGGCGTGATCTGCCACGAGCGCATGCGGGTGTTGAAGCGGTTGTTGCAGTCCCATGTGAAGCGGATGTAGCGGTAGCTGCGGTCGAAGTCGCCGTCGCTGTTGAGCAGCTCGGCCAGGGTGATGAGCGACGCCTGGTCCATGACGGCCTGGCGGATGTCGCTGAGGGCCGACAGCGCGAGCCACCGGCGCGTCTCCTCGGGCTGGTGCATGGCGTTCATGATGAGGTGGCGGTAGTAGGCCACGATGGCAAACTCGTGGCTCATGCTGTCGGTCATGGCCCTGCGGCGGTCGTTGGCGGCCAGGGCCTCCTGGAACCGCTGGGCGGTCAGCAGCTCCGTCTCCTGGCGCAGCATGTAGGGCTCGCTCTGCGGCGATGCGACGGCAAAGAGCGAGTCGCGGTAGCGGTGCTGCAGGTCGTAGTAGTGCTCGCGCAGCCAGCCGATGCGGGTGTAGTAGGCCAGCTCGCCGTAGACGTGCATCTGAGCCACGTAGTAGTCGCAGCGCCCTGTCGAGTCGAGGGCAGCGCGGTCGATGCCGTCGAGGATTGACAGTGCCTCGGTGTACATGCCCACCGTGGAGCACTGGAAGGCCATCTGGGCGCGGGCCCGGTTGCTCACGTCGGCCCGTCCGTCGCGGTCGGCCAGCGTGATGGCCTGGCTGATGTAGTTCAGGGCCGAGTCGTTGTTGAAGGCGCGGTAGAGCTGAAAGAGCTGTCCGGCGAGGAACATCTGCTGTTCGGCGTTCGTCTCGCGGGCGAGAGCATTCTTGACCACCTGCACCTTGGCCTCATAGTCGGCCACGTAGTCCGGCGACTGCTCGATGGCCTCGTCAATCTGTTTGTAGAGTGCGTCGAGGCTGTTGTCATACTGTCGCTCCTGGGCTGCGGCGGTCGTCCAGGCCGCTATGGCCAACAGCCAGATCAGCAGGTGGTGCTTGAGGGATAATATCATGCTCAGATGTTCTTTGTTGTTTAGGAACAGCAAAGGTACGACTTTTTTGT
>JAFTGI010000039.1 GCA_017458195.1 Prevotella sp. | reverse complement strand
GAAGGACCGCCAGCGCGACGTGCTCTACAAGGAGATTCGCAAGACGGTCGATACCTTCGCCACACTCAGCATCTTCCCCGAGAAGCAGGCCAAGGCCCTCGTCATGCAGCCCATCATGCAGAAGTACAACATCCAGCCCGACGGCGGCATCGAGGCGCAGACCGTCGCCACCGACCAGTGGCTGCAGGAGCAACTGCGCAACTACCAGTGCGAACTCGCTGCCAAGGAACTCGGCATCTACGACAGCATCAACCAACTGAAGACGCTCAACGACGAGATTCAGCAACTCACCGCCGACCGCAACGACGAGCGCGCACAGAAGACCACCGCTGAACTCCGCAACGCCCGCACCGAGACCGACCAGGCCTTCCGCGCCCTCGCCCTGATGCTCAACGCCCAGGCCATCACCGCAGCCGACAACTATCTCTACACGGAACTCATCAAGTCGATTCAGGAGACCATCAAGTACTACCGCCAGATCGCCGACGACCGCCGCCGCACGAACCGCCGCGTCGCCGTGAAGTCCGAAGTCGTGGGCCGTCACACCTACGCCACCGTCAGCGGCTGGACGTGGGAGCGCCTCATCCAGAACGGCAAGGCCGCGCTGGCCGTCGACTCCGAAGATGTCGCCCGCATCGTCTCCACCGACAAGAAGGCCCTGAAGGCCGGCGGCCTCCTGCTCGCCCTCAACGGTGTGGCCGTGAAGCCCGAGGACGAGGTGGATGCCACAAAGGAGTACGAACTGATTCCCACCGAGTAAAGATACAGCCCCCTTATTGACGGCGACACTCTCTCATAATAATATATGACCCCCGTGCGGCGGCAGCCGTCTGAAACAAAAGCCCCGCACGGTTTTAATAAATGCGAACGCTCTTTGACATACTGAGACAGACGGATAAAACAAAAGAAATCTCGGAGCAGCGAGAGCAAAGCCAAACTCGCTTGAGCTTTGCCGAGTCGCGAAAGAGATTCAACCAAAGGTTAAATATCGGATAATCGCACGATTATTCGGAAAGTTTTCGTAAATTTGCAGCCGTAAACATATAAATAAGGAGAATTATGGAAGCAAGAACAACAACGACCGCTCCGAAGAAGCGGATTTCAAAAACAGCAAGGTGGGCCAGAGCCCACAAGTGGGTAATCGAGGTTGTAGACCCTGAACTGCAGAAGCAGTGCAAGAGTTACAAGGACGGACAGAAAATCATTCGCCCATGAGACTGATGCTTGACACATGCGCCATCATCGACCTGCTCGTTGATATGGACAATCTGAGCAAAGGCGCACAGGCACTTATTGAAGACCCTGAGAACATACTCTTCGCCAGTGCCGAGTCGATGCGCGAACTGGTGGTACACTTCAACAACAAGAGGTTGCTCAACCGCTATTTCAAGACCTCGACCGATGTGCTGAAGGCTGTGGAGACCGAACTCGACATCGAGTTCCTGCCCGTGCGCCGTAACGTGGGGTACCAGTACTCACGCCTCACCATCAACGAGGCTGAAGACCACCACGACCCCAGCGACCACATGATCATCTCGCACGCCATCACAGAGCGCATGCCCCTGCTGTCGAGCGATGAAAAGTTCCCATTCTACCGCAATCAAGGACTTGAACTCATCGAGTACTAAACCTGCATTCTTAGATACTTTATCCGCCGCCGAGACCCTCGCAAGGGCCTCGGCGGTTGCTGTCTCAGAAGGATGAAACAATATATAAAAAAGGTATATAATGAAAAGGATTTTAGCAATGGCCGCAGCCGCCATGATGACAGCAGTGTGCGCACAGGCTCAGACCGACAGTACCGCCGTCGGCCGGAAGAAGGTGGCGGTGGTGCTGAGCGGCGGCGGCGCGAAAGGCATGGCGCACATCGGCGTGCTGAAAGTGCTGGAGCGGGCGGGCATACCCGTCGACATCGTCACCGGCACGTCGATGGGCAGCATCATCGGCGGACTGTATGCCATCGGCTACAATGCCACGGCGCTCGACTCGATGGTGCGCGTGCAGGACTGGGGCTACGTGATCAGCGACCGCGAGGACCTGCGCCGACAGAGCCTGGGCGACCGACGGAAGCAGAACACCTACGCCCTGACCCTGGGGCTGACCCTGGGACGGAAGGACATGCAGGCCGGAGGCTTCATCAAGGGCAAGAACCTGGCCGAACTGTTCCAGCAACTCTGCACGGGCTACGCCGACTCGCTCGACTTCAGCCGCGACCTGCGCATCCCCTTTGCCTGTGTGGCCACGAACATCGTCGATAACTCGGAAGTCGATTTCCACAGCGGACGGCTGCCGCAGGCCATGCGTGCTTCGATGGCCATCCCAGCCGCCTTCTCGCCCGTCCGCATCGGCGACATGGTGCTGGTCGATGGCGGTCTGAAGAATAACTACCCGGCAGACATCGCCCGCCAGATGGGGGCCGACATCATCATCGGCGTCACCGTGCAGGGAGCGCCTAAGGTGGCCGAGGACATGGGCGGCGCGATGAGCATCATCAGCCAGATTGTCGATGTGAACTGCAAGAACAAGTATGACGAGAACCTGGCCATCACCGACCTGCACATGCAAGTCGATACGAAGGGCTACGGCTCGGCCAGTTTCACTCCGGCAGCCATCGACACGCTCATCCGCCGGGGCGAGGAGACGGCCATGCGCCGCTGGGATGACTTCATCGCCCTGAAGCAGCGCATCGGCATCGACGAGGCGTTTCGCCCCACCATCCTACAACCGCTGCGACCACACGTGATGACCGAGAAGCAGCGTGTCACGGGCTATACGTTCGAGAACATGACCCCGCAGGCCGAACGGTTCATCCGGCAGAAATTCCACCTCAGCCGCGTGGACAGCATCGATGCCCAACTGGAGCAGGAACTCACCACGGCGATGCGCGTAGATTTGTTCTACCAGACGGCTGACTGTCGGCTCGTGCCCAACGGCGACGGTGTGCGCGTTGTCCTCACGGCTGGCAACCGCAAGTCGGTGCAGTTGCACGCCGGTTTCCGATATGACACGGAGGAACATGCTACCGTACAGTTGGGCCTTGACATCCCGCTGAAGACGGCCATCCCCGTCAACACCGATATCACCCTGCGGCTCGGCAAGCGGCTCATGGCACGCGGCGACCTTACCATCCACCCCCGCAGTTTCACACGGCCCACGCTCAGTGCCGCCTTCCGCCGCAACGACGTGGACATCTACATGAAGGGCGACCGAGCCTACAACATCCTCTACAACCAGTTCCAAGGCGAGTTCGCTCCGCTGAACTTCGACCTGAAGCACTTCAACCTGCAGTTCGGCCTCCGCTGGGACTTCATGCACTACCGCAACAAACTCGGGGCAGACGAGGCCGTGCAGGTGACGCTCAAGAATGAGCACTTCATCAGTTACCGCGCCCGACTGACCTATAACAGCGAGGACAACTGGTACTTCCCCACACGCGGCACGCGGCTGAAGGCCGAGTATGCCTACGTGACCAACGACTTGGCCAAACTCACCGTCCGTGATGCCGACGGCAACAAGACGGGCAAGGCCACGGGCATGAGCGACGTGAGTGCCAACTGGCACTGGTCGTTCACCCTCGGCAGCCGGTTCACGCTCCAGCCCATGCTCTACGGGCGGCTGCTCTTCGGCGACGTCGTCCCGCCCGTCTTCGGCAATGCTATCGGCGGCGAATGGTTCAGCCACTACGTCGAACAGCAGATGCCCTTCGCCGGCATCGGCAACATCGAGTACGTCAGCCACCAGATTGTAGCCGCACAACTGCAGGCTCAGCAGCGCATCGGCACTAACCACTACGTGCTGCTCCGCATGGCTGGAGCCCAGCAGGCCGACAAGACGAAGGAACTCCTCGACACCCGGACGCTCCTTGGCTTCCAGGCCGCCTACTATTACAATACGATGTTCGGCCCCGTCGGTGCCTCCGTCGGCTACAGCAACCGCACCAAAGAGCCGTACTTCTACCTGAACCTCGGATATGAATTCTAAATATATAATAATGTACAAGACAAAAAGAAAACCAATGGTGGCACGAGCGGCACTGTTCGGGCTACTGATGCTGTCGACCCTCAACGGTGAGGCGCAAAGGCTACGGGTAGGCGACGGAACGTCGGGAATGCGGGTGCTGACGCTGGACAGTTGCAGGGCGATGGCACTGAGGAACAACAAACAGATGGGCGTGGCGAGGGTGAAGCAGGAGGTGAACGCCAACCTGCGGCAGTCGGCACGCACACAGTATCTGCCGAAGGTGAACGCCGTAGGCACGTATCAGCATGTGAGCAAGTCCATCAGTCTGCTCAATGATGAACAGAAGACGTCTTTACCACAGATGGGTACAGCGGTCGGTGCAGGTCTGAAACAAAACATGGCCGGCACACTCTCGCAGTTGCCGCCGCAGACCATTCAGGCACTGGGGCAGATGGGACTGACACCTGAAATCATCAGCAGTATGAGTGGGCAGCAAATTGACGGACTGGCAAACGCCCTGAACGGCGTTGGCCAGGGGCTTGTTGATGCACTCGACATTGACACCCGTAACATCTGGGCTGGAGGGATCACGGTGACGCAGCCCGTGTTTATGGGCGGAGCCATCGTGGCGGCTAACAAGATGGCCGACATCAATGAGGAGATGGCTGCAAACGCCCTTGAGGCGAAACAGCAGACCACACTCTTCAATATCGACCATGCCTACTGGCAGGTGGTGTCGCTGCACCACAAGCGGGTGTTAGCCGAGAGTTACGTCGAACTGGTGAGGAAACTGAAGGGCGACGTGCAGAAGATGATAGACAAGGGCGTGGCCACGAAGGGCGACGGGCTGAGCGTCGGCGTCAGGGTGAACGAGGCCGAGATTGCACTGATGGAGGCCGAGGACGGTCTGGCACTGTCGAAGATGCTGCTCTGCCAACTGTGCGGACTGCCTGTGGATGAAGCGATTGTGCTGGCCGACGAAAACAGTGAGAGCCTGCCGACAGCGCTGAGCGTGCCTGACGCACAGAATTATGACAATCGCCCGGAACTGAAACTGCTACAAAACACCGTGGATTTGAGCCGACAGACGACGAACCTGCTGAAGGCGGGCAACCTGCCACAGGTGCTGCTGACGGGCGGCTATGCCGTTACAAACCCCAACACGTTCAACGGCTTCGAGAAGAAGTTCGGCGGTTTCTGGAACGTCGGCGTACTGGTGCGCATACCCGTCTGGAACTGGGGCGACGTAAAGTATAAGGTACGCGCCTCAAAGGGAGCCACGACGATGGCCAACCTGGAACTGGCCGAAGCCCGTGAGGCGATTGAACTGCAGGTGAACCAGAGCCGCTTCCGCGTGAATGAGGCTTACAAGAAACTGGAAATGGCTCAGGCCAACGTGGCCAATGCCGACGAGAACCTGCGCATGGCGAACCTCGGCTTTAAGGAGGGTACCGTCTCCTTCACCACCGTCATGGAGGCGCAGACCGCCTGGCAACTGGCTCAGACGAAGAAGATAGATGCCGAGATAGGCGTCAGACTCTCGCAGGTTGAACTACAGAAGGCACTGGGAACGCTTACAGCGAATTAAGAATTAAAAATTAAGAATTAAGAATTATGGCAGACAAAGCAAAACAACAGCATAACAATATCCTGCTGGCAATCGCAGGATTCTCAGCAGTAGTAGTCATCGTGGCCCTCATCGGTTTCCTCGCCCTTGGCCGCGACCCGGATGTGGTTCAGGGAGAGATGGAGGTGGAGGAATACCGTGTGTCGGGCAAGGTGCCCGGGCGTATCCTCGAGTTGCGTGTAAAAGAGGGCGACATGGTGAAGAAGGGCGACACGCTGGCCATCATCGAGTCGCCGGAGGTGGAGGCGAAGATGGTGCAGGCCCGTAGTGCCGTCGATGCTGCCTCGGCCATGGAGCAGATGGCACAGAACGGTGCCCG
>JAFTGI010000136.1 GCA_017458195.1 Prevotella sp. | reverse complement strand
CTATCCTCGTACCTCCGTACCCCCGTACCTCCGCACCCCCGAAGCTATCTCCGCACCCCCGAAACTTGGGTTAAATTAATAAATAGTTGGCGAAAAGTTTGGTAATCTCAATAAAGTTTCCGAACTTTGCAGCCGAAATCTTATTATAACCTTAAAAAATAAACATAATGGCAGAACAATTGCAAGTGAAAGAGCTCGACCAGGTGGTCGTGCGATTCTCTGGTGATTCCGGCGACGGCATGCAGCTGGCCGGAAACATTTTCTCGACTGTCAGCGCCACTGTCGGCAATGGCATCTCTACTTTCCCTGACTATCCGGCCGACATCCGCGCCCCGCAAGGGTCGCTCAACGGCGTGAGCGGATTCCAGGTGCACATCGGCGCCGGACGTGTCTACACGCCGGGCGACCTGTGCGACGTGCTGGTGGCCATGAACGCCTCGGCACTGAAGACGCAGGTGCGCTACGCCAAGCCTCAGGCCACGATCATCATCGACACCGACTCGTTCGGGCCGAAGGACCTGGAGAAGGCGCAGTTCAAGACGACAGACTATCTGGGCGAGCTGGGCATCGACCCCGACCGCGTCGTCCAGTGCCCGCTGACGCAGATGGTGAAACAAGCCCTAATGCAAGCCCCCCCTTCAGCCCCCGAGGGGGCTACGACAGATGGCAAAACTGCAGAAGCCCCCTCGGGGGCCGTAGGGGGGGCTCTGGATATGAAGACTGTACTGAAGACCAGAAACATGTTTGCACTGGGACTGGTCTGCTGGCTGTTCAACCGCGACCTGGAGCTCGTCAACAACTTCCTGCGCGAGAAGTTCGCCAAGAAGCCGGCCATCGCCGAGGCTAACATCAAGGTGGTGCAGGCCGGCTACGACTATGGTCACAACACACACTCGTCAGTGCCTGCCACGTATCGCATCGAGTCGAAGGAAAAGGTGCCCGGACGCTATATGGACATCACCGGCAACAAGGCCACGGCTTACGGACTGATGGCTGCCGCCGAGCGCGCCGGACTGCGACTGTTCCTGGGCTCCTACCCCATCACGCCGGCCACCGACATCCTGCATGAGCTGTCGAAGCACAAGTCGATGGGCGTCATCACCGTACAGTGCGAGGACGAGATCAGCGGCTGCGCCTCAGCCATCGGCGCCTCGTTCGCCGGTGCACTGGCCGCCACGTCGACCTCGGGCCCGGGCATCTGCCTGAAGTCGGAAGCCATGAACCTGGCCGTCATCGACGAGCTGCCGCTGGTCATCATCGACGTGCAGCGCGGCGGTCCCTCGACGGGTCTGCCCACGAAGAGCGAGCAGACCGACCTGCTGCAGGCCCTCTACGGCCGCAACGGCGAGAGCCCCATGCCCGTCATCGCTGCCCTGAGCCCCACCGACTGCTACTATGCTGCCAAGGACGCCGCGAAGATCGCCCTGGAGCACCTCACGCCCGTCGTCCTGCTGACCGACGCCTTCATCGCCAACGGCTCCGGCGCCTTCCGCCTGCCGGCCTCGATGGACGAGCTGCCGGTAATCAAGCCGCACTACGTGACGCCTGAGATGAAGGACAACTACACGCCGTACAAGCGCGACGAGGAGTCGCTCGTGCGCTACTGGGCCATCCCCGGACAGGAGGGCTACACCCACATCCTCGGCGGACTGGAGAAGGACGGTCGCACGGGCGCCATCACCACCGACCCGGAGGTGCACGACGAGATGTGCCGTCTGAGGGCCGAGAAGGTGGCCCGCATCCCGGTGCCCGACCTCTGCGTGGAGGGTGACAAGGACGACGCCGACCTGCTCATCGTGGGCTTCGGCTCCACCTACGGCCATCTCTACTCGGCCATGGAGGAGCTGCGGGCCAAGGGCCACAAGGTTGCCCTGGCACAGTTCAAGTACATCAACCCGCTGCCGAAGAACACGGCCGAGGTGCTCATGAAGTACAAGAAGGTGGTAGTGGCCGAGCAGAACCTCGGTCAGCTGGCCGCCTATCTCCGCTCAAAGGTCGACGGCTTCGTGCCCGCCCAGTACAACGAAGTGAAGGGCCAGCCCTTCTCCACCACCTCTCTGATTCAAAATTTCGAAGGACTGCTATAATAATTATAAGACCACGGATTAAACGGATTAAACGGATTATTTTCAAAAAGGGATTATTCTATGAGTGAAGTCAGCACATCGTCAAAACTACTTTTCAGTCAAGAGACTCACGAGGTCATCGGGGCTGCAATGGCTGTGCATAGGTACTTCGGGAACGGATTTACTGAAAAAGTATATCAAGACGCTTTTGAAGTTGAACTCAAAAAAAGAAACATCCCATTCAGACGAGAGAGTGAATTGCATGCAGTGTATGAAGGCATGGTACTTCCGGCCATCTTCAAACCCGACTTCATCTGCTACGACAAAATCATCGTAGAACTGAAAGCTGTAAAGGAATTGGAGGATCTGCACCGCTCACAGGCAATTAACTACGGTAAAGTTGCCGAATGTCCAGTTTCATTGCTCATCAATTTCGGAGAATCGTCTTTGAAGTTTGAAAGATATATCCTAAAACGATGAAGAAATCCGTTAAATCCGCGTAATCCGTGGTAGAATAACATCTAAAGAAATCCGTTAAATCCGCGTAATCCGTGGTAGAATATCTCAAAAGAAATCCGTTAAATCCGCGTAATCCGTGGTAGAATATCTCAAAAGAAATCCGTTAAATCCGCGTAATCCGTGGTTAAAGAAAGAAAGAATATGAGTAATTACAGTTTTCAAGACTATAAGAAGGGTCAGCCGCGCTGGTGTCCTGGCTGTGGCGACCAC
The DNA here is from genome assembly GCA_017458195.1 of Prevotella sp. Taxonomy (GTDB): domain Bacteria; phylum Bacteroidota; class Bacteroidia; order Bacteroidales; family Bacteroidaceae; genus Prevotella. The sequence continues at coordinate 26,240 of JAFTGI010000136.1, read as the reverse complement.
TTCTTCCTGGCATCGCTCCACAAGGCTATGGCCGAGACGGGGGTGGCCCCGCACGAGATGGCCGTCATCAGCGGCATCGGCTGTTCAAGCCGCCTGCCCTATTATGTGAATACCTACGCCATGCAGACCATCCACGGCCGTGCTGCAGCCATCGCCACCGGCGCCAAGGTGGCCAACCCGAAGCTCACGGTGTGGCAGGTCTCGGGCGACGGCGACGGCCTCGCCATCGGCGGCAACCACTTCATCCACGCCATGCGCCGCAACATCGACATCAACATCCTGTTGCTCAACAACCGCATCTACGGACTGACCAAGGGCCAGTACTCGCCCACGTCGCCGCGCGGCTTTGTCTCGAAGTCGAGCCCCTACGGCACGGTCGAGGACCCGTTCCGCCCCGCTGAGCTGTGCTTCGGCGCCCGCGGCCGCTTCTTTGCCCGCTGCGTGGCCACCGACGCCCCCGCCACCGTCGAGGTGCTGAAGGCTGCCTACGAGCACAAGGGCGCCGCCGTGACGGAGATCCTGCAGAACTGCGTCATCTTCAACGACCACTGCCACGACATCGTATATAATAAGGAGGGCCGCAAGAAGAACGCCATCTACGTGCGACACGGCGAGAAGCTCGTCTTCGGCGAGAACTCGGAGTTCGGTCTCGTGCAGGAGGGCTTCGGCCTGAAGGTGGTCGAGATCGGCAAGGACGGCTACACGCTCGACGACGTGCTGACGCACGACGCCCACTGCGAGGACAACACCCTGCAGCTGAAGCTGGCCATGATGTCGCCCGAGGACGGATTCCCCATCGCCCTGGGTGTCATCCGCGACGTCGAGGCCCCGACCTACGACGAGGCTGTCCATCAGCAGCTGGCAGACGTCTCGGCTCAGAAGAAGTATCACAACTTCATGGAACTGCTTGAGACGAACGACATCTGGGAGGTGAAATAAGGGCTCCCGAGAGACGAAACAAATGCAAAAAACGGCGGTTTCATCGACATAACGCTTCGATGAAACCGCCGTTTTTTGCATTTCCGCCTTATACTTTTTATTCTGTTTCCTGAATTTCGGAAATCATCGTTATTCTTCGCTTTGAGAAATTGAGAAACACAATTGATACAAATCTGAACGAAACATTTGCTAATTATCCTTATATTTGCAAACAAAATCGCGAAGTTTTTATATCAACTAACTAATTACTTACTTTTTTTTAACAAGAGGCTTTATTATGAATTTGAACCTGAAAAAGACTATCCTGTGCGTGGGACTGTGCTCGATCTTCGGGCTACTGTCCACACCGCAAGCCTCTGCAGCCACGAACGAAACGGACGCGGTTCAGCAGGCAAGAAAAGTGACGGGACGCGTCAGCGACTCCATGGGACCGCTGATGGGTGCCACCGTGATGGAGAAAGGTTCGCGCGGCAACGGCGTGGTGACCGACCTGAACGGCCGGTTCAGCATCGACGTTCCCAGCGGAGCTACGCTCGTGGTCAGCTACATGGGCTACGTCTCGCAAGAGGTCAAGGCCAGCGGCGACCTGAACATCGTGCTGAAGGAGGAGGGCCACAACATCAACGAGGTGGTGGTCATCGGCTACGGCTCGCAGCGCCGTGAGACCGTCACCGGCTCGGTGGCCAACATCGGCGGCGAGAAGCTGAACCAGATTGCTGCCACCAACGCCGCCCAGGCCCTGCAGGGCCGCGTGGCCGGCGTGCTGATGCAGCAGACGTCGTCGCAGCCTGGCGCCGAGATGCAGATCCGCATCCGCGGCCAGCGCTCGCTGAACGCCAGCAACGACCCGCTCATCGTGCTCGACGGTGTGCCCTTCATGGGTCAGCTGAGCGACATCAACCCCGCCGACATCAAGTCGATGGACATCCTGAAGGATGCCTCGGCCACGGCCATCTACGGCTCGCGCGGCGCCAACGGTGTGATCATCATCACCACCCACAAGGGCGCCCAGGGCCAGCCCGCGAAGCTGAACTACAACGCCTACATCGGATTCAAGAAGGTGTTCCACAAGTATCCGATGATGAACACCGAAAAGTACATGAAGATGCGCGAATACGCCGGACTCTACACGAACTCGCTCGATGAGGACGAGAACGTCGACACCGACTGGCAGGACCTGTTCTATCAGACGGGCATCACCCAGAGCCACGACGTGGGCATCACAGGCGGCTCCAACGGCGGCAGCTATAGCTTCGGCGCAGGCTACTACCACGACGAGGCTGTCATCCCCACGCAGGGCTACGACCGCTACAACATCCGCGGCAACTTCGACCAGATGGTGGGCGAATACCTGCGCTTCGGTCTCTCGACCAACACGAGCTACCGCGAGACGAAAGGCTCGAACGTCAGCCCCTACGGCGTACTGTCGAAGACCCCGATGATCGACCCCTACGATGCCAACGGCGAGCTGAAGCGCACGGTCGACATGCCGATCGACGGTGGCCAGTACGTCTGGACCAAGGGCCGGCTGCAGCAGCTGCAGGACCAGTATCTGAACGAGAACAAGGGCATCGGCTCCTACAACACGCTGTTCGGCGAGGTGAAGTGCCCGTGGGTTGAGGGTCTGAGCTACCGCATCAACATCGGTCTGAACTACCGCTCGTCGAAGACTGGCACCTTCACCGGCACCGGCATCGGCTCGAGCAACGCCAACGAGCCCAACTCGGCCTCGGTGCAGCAGACGATCACCAAGAACTGGGCCGTGGAGAACATCCTGACCTTCGACCGCACGTTCAAGGAGAAGCACCACCTGAACCTGACGGGCCTCTACTCCTCGGAGCGCACGTTCTACGAGCAGAACCACATGTCGGGCCGCGACATTCCCGCCGAGTACTTCCAGTATTATAATATTGGTGCAGCACAGAGCGACCTGACCGTCAACCCCGCCAACCAGAACTACTGGCAGAGCGGACTCATCAGCTGGATGGGACGCGCCATCTACACCTACGACAACAAGTACATGGCCTCAGTCGCCTTCCGCAGCGACGCTTCGTCGCGCCTGGCCAAGGGCCACCAGTGGCACACGTATCCCGCCGTGTCAGTGGGTTGGAACATCGCCCGCGAATCGTTCATGCAGCCCCTGACGTGGCTCGACAACCTGAAGCTGCGCGTGGGCTACGGCGAGACCTCTAACCAGAGCATCGACCCCTACTCCACCCTCGGCGCACTCTCGACGAAGTACACCAACATGGGCACGAGCATGTTGACCGGCTACTACGTCTCGACGCTGCCCAACACCGAGCTGGGCTGGGAGTACTCCTCGACCTGGAACTTCGGTCTCGACTATTCGCTGTTCAACGGCCGCCTCTACGGTACGCTGGAATATTACGTCCAGAACACCCACGACCTGCTGCTCTCGGTCAACCTGCCCCCGACATCGGGCGTCAGCAGCTACATGGCCAACGTCGGCAAGACGCGCAACAAGGGCTTCGAGTTCTCCGTCAACGGCGTCATCCTCGACAACTACAAGGGCTGGAACTGGGAAGTCGGCCTTAACCTATATGCCAACCGCAACAAGCTGGTCGAACTGGCCTCGGGTGCCGAGGAGGACGTCAGCAACCGCTGGTTCGTCGGCCATCCCATCGACGTCATCTATGACTACAAGAACATCGGCCTCTGGCAGCAGGGCGAGGAGGATCTCCTCCAGATCCTGGAGCCAGGCGGCAACGTGGGCATGATCAAGGTGGAATACACCGGCGACTACGACGCGAACGGACTGCCCACGCGACAGATCAACACCGAGGACCGTCAGGTGATGGACATGGAGCCCGACCTCATGGGCGGCTTCAACACCACCGTCGGCTGGAAGGGCTTCGACCTCAGCGTCATCGGCGCCTTCCAGGTGGGCGGCAAGCTCATCTCAGCCATCCACTCCAGCAACGGCTATCTGAACATGCTGAGCGGACGCCGCGGACAGCTCGACGTGGACTACTGGACTGAGGACAACACCGGCGCCAAGTACCCGAAGCCCGGCGGCATGTCGCAGAACGACAACCCCATCTACGGCTCCACGCTCGGCTACTTCGATGCCGGCTACCTGAAGATCCGCACCATCACCCTGGGCTACACCTTCGACCTGAAGCGCTACGGCATCGACCGTCTGCGCGCCTACGCCACGGTGCAGAACCCCTTCGTGCTGTTCTCGCCCTACACCAACGAGAGCGGCCTCGACCCGGAGACCAACACGCTGTCGAACAACGGCGGCACGATGGCTGTCACGATGGACGGCTACAAGGGTGCCCACAAGATTCCCGTCATCGGCTACAACACGCCTGCGACGCGCAACTTCCTGTTCGGTATTAACTTAACTTTTTAACAGCTTACGATTATGAAGACAATATATCAAGCATTATTAGTGATGGCAGCCGGCTGCGGACTTACAGCCATGCTCAGCAGCTGCTCCGACGTGCTCGACGAGCAGCCCCGCACCATCTATGAGCCGGGATTCTTCAAGACCGACAAGGGCATCGAGGGCGGACTGGCCTCGCTCTATGCCAACCTGCGCAACGTCTACGGCAACGGCTACTTCCTCAACATCAACGAGACGGGCACCGACGAGTACACCTACGGACAGTCGGCCGACGGCAACTTCAAGGACGCCGACCTCTCGGGCGCCGGCTCGCTGACACCGTCGAGCAGCCGCAGCGACGTGCTCTGGAACAACACCTTCACGTTCATCAACACCGTCAACGGCATCATCGAGAATGCCGAGGAGGGCGACGTGGCCGAGAGCAAGATTGCCGAGGCCTACTTCTTCCGTGCCTTCTACTACTTCAACCTGGTGCGCACCTTCGGCGGCGTGCCCCTCGACTTCGGTGCCGGCGAACTGAAGTTCAATGCCACCCCGTCGCGTACGTCGGTGCGCAACACGGTGCCCGAGGTCTACACCAAGGCTATCTTCCCCGACCTGCTCAAGGCCGTCCAGGACCTGCCCGACGAGCCCCGTGCCACCGGCGCTGCCGCCAAGAACACGGCCCGCAAGTTCCTGGCCGAGGCCTATCTGACCTACGGCTGGTGGCTGGAGAACCCGAAGCAGATTCCCACCTATCCCGAATGCCAGCGCACCGACCCCGACGGACATAACGCCGCCTGGTACTTCCAGCAGGCTTACGACGTCGCCGTCGCCGCCCTGGAGAACCCCGGTGCCTACGGACTCTGCGACACCTACTACGACCTGACCCGCTACGACAACGACCGCAACCAGGAGATCCTGCTCATGGCCGACCACACCACCGAGAGCGCCCAGTACAGCGGCATGACCGAGAGCGGTGCCTCGTGGGGCTATGCCAGCGGCTCGTCGCCCGACAACTTCGCCGGATGGATGGCCAACTGGAACTATCCTACGCTCCAGATGGAGAGCGAGGAGGCCGGATGGATCAACCCCGTGCAGCGTGAGGCCATCCAGCCTCTGGGCCGCCCCTGGATCCGCATGGCTCCCTGTATCGACGCCATCGAAAACTTCGGCGACAAGTCGAAGGACTCGCGCTACGACGCCACCTTCACGACGGTCTACCACGCCAACTGGGAGATCGGCGCCAACCCGGACGTGACGTTCGTCTATGGCTATAAGGACCAGAAGATCTATCGCGGCGAGGTCGTGCTGCGCTTCCTCGACGAGGAGCCCGCCACGCCCGTGACCTACTCGACGACGGCCCGCAAGAACGGACAGATCGGCGCCGGCAACTTGGCAGGCTACAAGGAGTTTGTCATCAACCCCGAGGCCATCAGCCGCCTGCGCTTCCCCGGCCCCTACAAGCTCGGCATGTATCCGCTCGAGAACATCTCGTCGACCGGTCAGCGCCAGCTGGGTTCGCCCAACGGCCCCATCGCCCGTCCCTACAACATTGCCAAGTTCTCCGAGTTCTACCTCATCGGCGCCGAGGCTGCCGTCAAGGGAGCATCGACCAAGAGCGGCTATTCGGCCCGCGAACTGCTCAACGTGCTCCGTGCACGTGCCGGCAAGTGGACCCACAAGGTGAACGGCGACTCGCAGTACTGTGAGCCCTACGTGCGCGACTACAGCGCCGACCTGACGGCTGAGACGCCCGCCACCATCACCATCGACTACATCCTCGATGAGCGCATGCGCGAGCTCTTCGGCGAAGGCGACCGCTGGTTCACACTCACCCGCACGCAGACCTGGGCCGAGAAGGCCAGCACGTATCGCATCTGCGGCTCGAAGAACACCGACTGGACGCCTGAGACCGTCACCCGCGACATCCCGGCCAGCTACTATCTGCGCCCGATCCCGCAGGGCACCATCGATGCCTTCGAGATGACCGACGAGGAGCGCACGGCCTATCAGAACCCTGCCTACCGCTACTGACGCATGCTTCTAACAACCACGGATTTAACGGATTTAACGGATTATATGCTTCCTGTTAAAAATCCGTATAATCCGCGAAATCCGTGGTAGAATAGAACCTCAGAACTTGAGTTAAGTAATTCTGATATGAGAAGAGTCCTTCTTGCTCTCACTATCTGGCAAGCAATCGCAGCCACAGCCGACGACGGTCGCCGACTGTGGCTACGGCTTCCTGCTGCTGATCCTCCCGCCGTCGTCAACGTCAGCGGCGTTGAGCAGGCCACCGCTGACAATCAGGCCACCCTCCGCGTGGCCGTCGGCGAGCTCCGGGCCCACTGGCAGGGGCTGCCCGTAGCCCTCCGTCTCACTGACGAGCCGGGCCTTGGGCACGATGCTTTCAGGATAACGAAAGTCGAGGAGGACTCTTTCTGCATTTCGGCCTCGTCAGCCATGGGGCTGCTCTACGGCGCCTACTTCATGCTGCGCGCGCAGACGATGGGCGACGGCTGTCTCTGTCAGACTCTGCCCCCCACGCGCGAGCTGACCGAAAGTCCCCGGAATGCAAAGCGGTCCTTTGCCGTCAGCAAAGCGGCCCTTCTCTTGAAACGAAGCACCGCTTTCGCACGGGCGATGTGCTCCCTCGGCGTCAACGAAGTGGTCCTTCCCCCCACTAATAATAAAAAGGTGGCGGCACTGACCGACAGTCTGCGCCCCTATGGCATCGCCGTCAGGCTTGGCGACGACCCGCAGGCCACGCCCCTCCGGCTGACCAGCGACGCCAACTGGACGGGCGACCACCTGCTGCAGTTCGACTGGTATGCCGCCGGGCGGCGCCTCTGGCAGCCCGATGTCGCCGACCAGCGGCTGGCCTACGAGTGGCTCTCGCAGACCTTCAACGACAATCCCCACTTCGTCATCACCATGCGCGACGTCCTGCTCCTTCCGCCTGGCCGGGAGCGCAGCGAACGCCTGCTTGAGACCTGGGAACAGATGGAATCCTTCATCGACAATGAGGTCTACGACGAGGTGCGCGGACAGCTCCAGGGCCTGCTTGAGGAGGAAAATCAGTAGCCGGGCCCCTCTTTTTTCCATTAGATAAATTTTGAAACACTTTTGAGACAAATAGAAACGTCTCTTTCCGTAAAACATCCTATCTTTGCCAACGGAAACAATAAAAAAATTATCACGCAACATTATTACTCACTAAAAACCAAAACGATTATGAAGAAATTAACTTTACTCTTTGCAGCCATGCTCGGCTTAGCCGGACAGGTAAGTGCACAACAGTATGGCGAGGAGCTCACGCTCGGTTCTATCCGTGGTTGGGGTTGGTCGCAGAAGACCATCACCGTCTCCGACCAGGAAGTTCCGCAGCTGCCCGCCAGTGTCTCCATTCCCGGCAACTGGGGCGACGTGAAGATCTACACCGGCTCATTCGACGCCAACGAGTATCAAGGCTTCAAGGTGGTGCTGGGCGAAGCCCCTGCCGAAGGTACGATCCAGTTCTATTATCGTAATGCAACCCAGACAACTTCCTATGGTGGAAGCTATCTGCCCTGGGAAGGCGACAACGGCGGCATCCTCTCTGAAGACGGCCTGACGTTCACGGGTTCATTTAAGTTAGAGAATCTCGAGGACGACCCCGTCATCACTGAACTGGCCATGCAGAACCGCACCAGCAGCAGCGTGACCGTTATCGTCAACGAGGTCTATCTCATCGATAAGGACGGCAATGAGGTGCCTACCACCGGTCTGCGTGCAACAGGCTGGAACCCCGCCAGCATCACCCCGCTGACCGAGGTTGAGGGTGCTGTGTCGAAGGACGTCTATGAGTTCACCAACCAGTACGGTGAGATCGGCGTCGACTTCGGTGAGGTGCAGGAGGTTGAGGCTGGCAAGCCCCACATCTTCACCCTCGTCAGCAGCGAGCCCATCCCCGCCGGCGAATTCCAGTGGAAGTTATACAAGGAGGACGGCAGCAACGGCTATCCCGGCTGGAACATCAATCCCGAGAACGTCGTGACCTACGAGATGACCGAGAACTACACCGGCATTTCCATCCAGCACTTCGTTTCATCGACCAGCTATCTGCCTCAGGACATCAAGTTCTATCGCTACATTGAAGGAGCTCCCATTGCCCGCGAGACCCTGCCCATCAAGGTTGGAGGCAGCGCAGTCATGGAGGATCCCAATCCCGGTGAGGATGTCGGTGAGAACGGTCTGCCCATCGGCGTAAACCTGCCCGGCAGCTGGGGTGGCTACGGCTTGTGGAAGGAGCCTTTCAGCGCTGCTGAGTATCCCGCCTTCAAGATTGTCCTGCGCGAGCGTCCCACGGATGTTCAGTTCTTCTATCGCACCCACGTGCCCGATGCAGAGGGCGGCAATGTTGAGTCGACCGTTTATGTGCCTTGGGAAACCAACGAAGAAAAGGAAATCGAAGTCTCTGAGGACGGCACCACGCTGACCGGCTGGTTCGACATCGATGCTCTTGGCAGCAGCGACGTTGAGGCCATCGCCCTGCAGAACACCGGCGGCTCGGCCGTCAAGGTGGTCGTGATGCAGGTCTACCTGATGAATGAGGACGAGGAGTGGATTGAGACCCCGGGTCTTGGCTCATCGATCAGCATCTGGAACAGCGGCTCTACCTATCCCGTGGCCGGCAGCTACGACGAGAACGGCAACCTGTTCGACGCCTACGTGACGTTCAACGCCGCCAACGACTATGTCGGTGCTTACGGTGCAGCCGTCGAGGAAGGCACCTATCACGTGGTGACGTTCTACACTGAGGAGCCCATGCCCGAAGGCCTGACCGCCGCAGCCGTGAAGACTTCTCTTGACTGGAGCACCTTCCAGTGGAACTATGAGGCCGTTGGCTATGAGGTCACGAAGAAGGCCGACAACGCCATCGCCGTCAAGCTTCTGACCGACTATTCGCCCTATGAGTTCTTCGGAATGTCATTCGGTGGCCTGCAGCTCATGTACACCGGCGACGAGGAGGCCCTGCCTCTGAAGACCCGCTTCACCAAGATTGTCCGCGAAATCTATGAGGCCACTCCCGCTGACTACATCTACAGCGTCGTAGGCGACCTTGCCTCCAGCGAATACTTCATGGCCCGTGGCGAGGAGGGCGTCTGGACGCTCGTCCTGCCCGACCAGCAGATCAAGAGCGTGAAGGAATACGCCTACAGAGTGCGCGCCAACAAGTCCGACAACCTCTTCACCACTGAGGAGCAGACCTGGACGCCCGAGAAGGCCGGTGTCTACACCTTCACCTTCACCTTCAACAGCAACGACGGCACCGTCAGCGTTGAGGCTGTCCGCACCGACGACTGCACATGGAGCGTCTCCTTCGCCAACAACGGCAACTGGGAGAAGGTCATGGTCCGCGTGATGAGCGGCGACAAGGAGATTGCCAACGAGGAGGCCACGTTCACGCGCCACAGCAGCAGCCAGAATGTCGACCTTTACAGCTGGTCGATGAAGTCTGAGGACGTGCCCACGTTGATTATCTTCAGCGACGGCAACGGCAACACCACCGGCGAAATGGACTACGTCGACGGCAAGCAGTATGACTACCTGACCACCACCGGCATCACCAACGTGAAGGCCGAGATCAACGACGGTGTCATCTACGACATGCAGGGCCGCCGCGTGGCTCAGCCCAGCAAGGGTCTCTACATCGTCAACGGCAAGAAGGTTATCCTGAAGTAAGTAATAATTGATTGTTCTTAATAATCATCTCATCAACGAAAAGATCGTGATTATGAAGAAGATGCTTATGTCTATTGTTATGGGAATGTTCTGTGCAACGGCTGTTGCACAGGACACCCATATCCAGATTCCCATCAGCGCCGACCTGGGCGCCGTGCTGCTCAATCCCAACGGCACGGAGCAGACGGTCTACCCGGCACACATGGTGTTCCAGGGACAGTGGTGCGACATGGCCCTGTGGAAGGCGCCGTTCAGCATCAACGAGTACCCCATGTTCCGTGTGACCCTGCAGCGCGGCCCTGAGGAGGACGGCTGGGTACAGCTCTTTGCCCGCAACCACGAGTCGACGGGCAACTGGAAGGGCCCCTACATCCCCTTCAAGAAAAACCAGACCGTGCTCGAAGGTGAATTCTGGGACTACGACGACACCGCCCACGGCGGCGGCTATTTCGAGAACGACCCCCTCTGCACATGGTTTGCCATCCAGAAGGCCAACATCGGTCCCGAGCGGCTGGAGCTGACCGTCACTGAGGTGGTGCTCATCAACGAGGACGAGGAGGAAATCGTCTCCCACTGCGTGCGCAACGAGAGCTGGAAGCCCTCGCCCGACTGGAATGAGCCCGACCCCGTCTACGACGGTCTGGTGCGCTTCGACAACAAGGGCACCGTGGGCGTCTACACCTCCAACGGCAATGAGATTCAGCTCAACCGCCGCAAGGGCGAGATTCACCGCTACACCTTCCGCACGGCCGAGCCCCTGCCCGAAGGCTTCACGTTCTTCCTGATGCTCGACGACGGTGACGACTCCGCCTTCGAATACAAGGTGCCGGCCGGAGTGACCGAGTACGTCACGCCCGACATCGACGACAGCTACAAGTTTGCCTATCTCGTCTACGAGGGCGAATACCCGATGACCGTCCACTTCACCGAGATCTGTCGCGACTTCATCGACCCGTCGTCCATCAACGACGCCGTGACGATGCAGGGCGTGGCCCATCGCGACATCTACACAGCCTCCGGCATGCGCCGCGACTATCGCGGCCACGGCCTCAACATCGTGCGCGACCGCATGGACGACGGTTCGGTGCGCGTTAGGAAAGAGATTCGCTAAATATTTTTAACTAATAATGATTCACGTTATATTATGAAGAAACTACTATTACTCCTTTCTGCCGTACTGTTTGGTATTGGCCAGATAAATGCCGCCACCGAGAAGGTGCACGTCGACCTGACAAGCGCCGACATCATGTGCGACGGTAACGCTACGTGGAGCTCAGAGACCCAGACCTTTAGCTGGAGCCTGCCCTACGACAACACACTGAAGTATCTCGGACTGCCCAAGGGCGACTACAGCAACTATGAGAAGATTGTCGTCGAGAGCAGCGACCTGGAGGGCGAAGCCTTCTTTATCTACATCTACAACGGCGAGGCCTACACAGCCATCAAAGTCAGTGAGACCGACGTGCAGGAGTTCAGCCTGAAGAACTATCTCTCAAAGAACCAGCTGGCCGACGTCACCGACGTGCGACTGGCCGGCGGCACGACCAGCACCGGCTCGGTGCACGTCATCGACCTCTATCTTGAGACCTACGACGACGCCGTGCCCCGCAAGAAGGATCCCGACCTGTCGTTCTCGCAGTCGCTCGTGCTGCTCGAGGTGGGCGATGCCTTCACGGCCCCCACGCTCATCAACCCCTACAACCTGCCTGTCACGTACAGCGCCACCAGTGAGCCCGCCGGTGCCATCACCGTCGACGCCGCCACTGGCGCCGTCACGCTGGCCGACGGCGAGCTGAGCGGCACGGTCAGTGCCACGTTCGCCGGCAACGACGAGTATGAGGCCGGCACGGCCAACTACTCCATCACCGTGCGCAAGAAAGCCATTGTCGAGGGCATCCCGACCCACTACAGCGTTGAGAACACCGCCGCCGGCAACCCCGACCCCGCATTCCCCACGCTTGCCGACATGATGGCCGATCCCGACAAGTACTATTGCGAGCCCCTGCCCGACCCGCTCGCCTGGAGCGACGGCAGCGGACGTGCCCTAAAGTTTGAGGAGTGGTCAAAGCGCCGCGGTGAAATCGCCCGTGAAATCCAGCATTACGAGATTGGTGAAAAGCCTGCTGTCAGCAGGGAGAACATCGAGGCTTCGTTCGTGGACGGCGTGCTGACCGTCAAGACCACCATCAACGGCGAGGTGCTCACTCAGACCGCACGCATCAGCTATCCTTCGGGCGGCACGGCTCCTTATCCCCTGATGGTCGGTGCCGACAACAACTCGCTGCCCAGCAGCCTGCTGTCGAGCCGCAACATCGCCACGATGAACTTCACGGCTGCTCAGGTGAACGGCTATTCGCAGATGGGCGGCAGCGCAGCCCGCGACTTCGAGCGTCTCTATCCCGAGTATGCCGACAACGGTGCCTACAGCGAGTGGGCATGGGGCTTCAGCCGTCTGCTCGACGGTCTGGAGATCCTCGGTCCTGAGGTGACCAAGATCGACATGGACCACATCGGTGTCACCGGTTGCTCCTACGCCGGCAAGATGGCCCTGTTCTGCGGTGCCTTCGACGAGCGCGTCTGTCTGACCATCCCGCAGGAGTCGGGTGGCGGCGGCTGCGCTGCATGGCGTACCACTTGGGTGCACAACCGCGACTACACGAAGGAAGATGCCTGGGAGGGCCACACCAACACCGACGGCTCGTGGTTCTCGAAGGAGTTCAAGCGCGATGCCACCTACGACAAGAACAAGGTGTTCTATCTGCCCTACGACCACCACGAACTGTCAGCACTCTGCTGCCCCCGTGGCTTCCTGATGCTCGGCAATCCTGACTACAAATGGCTGGCTGACGGCTCTGGCTACGTCGCCATGGAAGCTGCCCGCAAGGTGTGGGAGCAGTTTGGCGTTGCCGACCGTTGCGGCTATTCAATCATCGACGGCCACGGCCACTGCTCGCTGCCCAACAACCAGTATGACGTCGTGGGCGCATTCCTCGACAAGTTCATGCTCGACAAGGACGTCGACCTGACGACCATCGACAACTACAACGCAGCTCCCATCTACAAGGAGGGCGGCGCACGCGCCACGGCCCTCGAGGAGCTCGGCCAGTGGATGGACTGGTGGGAGAGCGAGGACCACGTGCCCAACCTGCTGCCTTCGAACAAGCAGGAGGACGCCCTGCTCTTTGGTGCCCCCACTGACATCATGACCGCCACGACTACCGACTGGGAGCTCAAGGACGACGAGACTGCCCCCAGCGGCAAGATGATTGAGGCTCTGGTGAAGAACTCCACCTGCCCCGCTGACAAGGGTCACGCCCTGAAGTTCGACTTCAACGCACCCCTGAAGCAGCCCTACTTCGTCTATGGCTACGTGAACTGCGCCAAGCCAACGAACGACGCTGTATGGATTGGCTATGACGACCAGACGGCCTACAACTCCAACGGTGCCAGCACCAAGGGTGAGTGGGCATGGAAGAACCTCTACTCGCTGCTGAGCAATGCCGACAAGACCAGCATGGAGACCAATCTCGACGCCGGCGACCACACGCTCTACGTCTACACCAAGGAGGCTGGCTATAAGGTTGGCTTGATCTGCGTCAGCAACATCGAGAAGCTCGACGACTTCCGCGATGCCATCGAAGGCATCGACCTGGGCGACATCACCACCGGCATCAACCTCGTGCTGAAGGACGGTGACGGCGTGAAGACCACGTTCTTCACCCTCGACGGCCGCCAGCAGGACAAGGCTGCAAAGGGCCTGAACATCATTCGCCAGACGACGAACGACGGACAGGTGCACACGCAGAAGGTGATTGTCAAGTAATTTCAACGGTGTTCCCGATGAAACCGTCGGGAACTCCATTATTCGTACACTGCCGGTGTACTAACGGTACATCGGCAGTGTACTTTTAGTACAACGGCGATGTACGAAACTTGATTCAATTCCCCAAGGAAACAGAAATAAGCATCATTTGTAAAGAAAACTAACTCTATTCATTATCCTAAAGACGATTGACTATGAAAAAATCACTAATCGTCATTCTGTGCCTGCTGGGCTGCTCGCTGTCAGTGCGGGCTGCCGACGACGTGCACTGGGTAGGCACATGGGGCACGGCCCCGCAGCTTGTCGAAACGAACAACAACCCGCCGTCGCCGGGCCTACAGAACAACACGCTGCGACAGATCGTGCAGGTCAGCCTGGGCGGCGACGTCGTGCGCCTGAAACTGACCAACGAGTTCAGCACGGGCTCGACCGTGATCAAGGCCGTCGAGATAGCCCGCGCACAGACGGCCGGCAGCTCGCCGCTGATCGACGAGTCGTCGTCGGTCAGCCTCACCTTCGGCGGAGAGGCCTCGGTGACGATGGCCGCCGGCGGCAAGGCCGTCAGCGACGCCGTCAGCTTCCACATGGAACCGCGCCAGAACGTGGCCATCACGATACACTACGGCCAGGCCTCGTCGACGAGCGTCTCAGGCCATCCCGGCTCGCGCACGACGTCGTACCTGAAGTCGGGCAACACGACTGACTTCAGCTCCGGATTCACCCGCACCGACCACTGGTACTCGATCCTCGCACTCGAGGTGGAGGCCCCGACGGCGAGCGGCGCCGTGGCCATCCTGGGCAACTCGATCACCGACGGCCGCGGCTCGACCACCAACGAGCAGAACCGCTGGGCCGACGTGCTGTCGCGCCGCCTGCTGCAGAACGAGCCGACGAGCCACGTCGGCGTGCTCAACATGGGCATCGGCGGCAACTGCATGCTCAGCGGCGGACTCGGCCCCACCGGCCAGAGCCGCTACGGGCGCGACCTGCTGGGCCAGGAGGGCGTCAAGTGGATCATCCTCTTTGAGGCCGTCAACGACCTGGGCTACTGCCAGAACGGCGCCCAGACGGCCCAGCGCATCATCGACGTATATAAGCAGATCACGCGCGAGGCCCACGAGAAGGGCATCCGCGTCCTGGGCGGCACCATCACCCCCTTCAAGGGCAACAGCTACTACACGGCTGACCACGAGCTGGGACGCCGGACCATCAACACCTGGATCCGCACCACCAAGATGCTCGACGGCGTCATCGACTTCGACCGCGCCGTGCGCAACCCGCAGGACACCGTGGCCCTGCAGGACCAGTATCTCTTTGAGAACGACCACCTGCACCTCAACGCCAGCGGCTATGCTGCCATGGGCGGCTGCGTCGACCTCAGCCTCTTCACCCAGGACGGCCCCTTGGGCGCCGACGAGGACGCGACCGAACAGCCCTCGGGCGACGACGGCAGCATCTGGATTGAGGCCGAGCGGCTCGTGACGCCCACCTGCGGCTATAACTTCCGCGACATCCTCGACAGCCAGGCCTCCGACGGGCACTATCTGGAGACCTACCCCAACATCGTCAATGCCGCCCCGACCGACAGCGCCGACCTCATCGTGGCCCGCTTCAAGGTCAAGGAGGCCGGACAGTATCATGTCTACGGGCGCGTCAACTGCCCAACGTGGGACGACGACAGCTATTGGATCAAGATGGACCAGGGGCAGTTCCCCTACGTCAACGGCCTCTGCAACAACGGCGCCTGGACGTGGCAGGAACTGGGCGCCTACCAGCTCGCGGCCGGTGAGCACGTGCTGACCATCGGCTGCCGCGAGGACGGCGCACGCCTCGACAAGCTCTGCATCACCACCAGCACGCAGCTGCCCACGGGCATGGGACAGCCCGACAACCTCACTGCCGGGAACGACGAGCCAAACCCTGAGCCCGGCCCCGACCCCGACGTCTTCTCGTCGAACCTGCCGCTCATCTACATCACCGCCAGCCAGACCATCAACGCTGACAACAAGGTCAGGGGCACCATGCGCGTCATCGACAGCGGCGAGGGCCGCCGCAACTATGCCAACGCTACAGAGGCAGACTACGAAGGCTACATCGGCATCAAGCTGCGCGGCAACAGCTCGCTTAACTTTGCACAGAAGAAATACACCATCGAGACCTGGGACGAGGAGGGCAACGACCTGAAAGCATCCATCCTGGGCATGCCCGAGGAGAGCGACTGGGTGCTGCTGGCCCCCTACAACGACATCTCGCTCGTGCGCGACGTCTTCGCCTTCTCGATGTGGAACGAGATGGGCCACTGGGGGCCCCGCACCCGCATGTGCGAGGTGTTCGTCAACGGCACGTACCAGGGTGTCTACGTCTTCTGCGAAAAGATCAAGCGCGACAAGGAGCGCGTCGACATTGCCAAGCTGAAGGAGGAGGACATTGAGGGCCGCGACCTGACCGGCGGCTACATCGTGCGCGTCGATGTGGTCGACGACGACAAGGCGTCGTTCACGTCGAAGGTGAAGGGCTTGCCCGAGAGCAGCGGCACAGGCTGGCCCTGGGGCGGCGGCGGCACGAACAACACCGTCACGTGGAGCGTCTTCTATCCCAAGAAGGCCGACCTGCAGCCCGTGCAGCTCGACTATATCCACAACTACGTCGACCAGATGGAGCAGTCGTTCCAGCAACAAAACTTCGCCGACCCCGAGGAGGGCTATGCCAAGTGGATCGACGTGCCCTCGTTCGTCGACTACTTCATCCACACCGAGCTGTCGCTCAATGCCGACGGCTACAAGCGCAGCAGCTACTTCTTCAAGGACAAGGACAAGAAGGACGGCACCGTCAGCCGCATGGAGGCAGGGCCCGTCTGGGACTACAACCTGGCCTACGGCGACTGCAACTTCTGCAACGCCAACAACGTCAACGCCTGGGTCTACGAGGGATGCACGACCAACCCGACGCCGGCCCTGTGGAAGCGGCTGACGCAGGACCCCAACTTCATGACGGCCGTCCGCCAGCGCTATGCACAGCTGCGCCAGACCATCATCAGCCAGGAGCGCATCGACCAGTTCTTCGACGACTATGCCGAGCTGCTCGACGAGGCTAAGGACCGCCACTTCGACAAGTACAACGACCTGTTCCAGTCGGACTCCGGCAACAGCGGCTGGCCCTGGGGCGGCTGGTGGGGCGGCGGCACGACGAGCCCGATAGCCTACTTCGCCGCCTACTTCGTGGAATCTTACGAAGAGGAGATCAAGACCGTCAAGGAGTGGTTTGCCAAGCGCCTAGCCTTCCTCGACAAGCAGTGGCAGTATGACCCTGAGGCCGCCGTCACCACGTCGGTCGACAGCTACTTCAACATCCGTGTCCGGCTGAACGGCCAGCGGCTCAGCGTCAGCAGCGACCGCAAGCTCGAGCGCGTCGAGGTCTACTCGCTCGGCGGCTCACTGCTCCAGTCAGTCGAGCCCGACGGGCGGCGCACGCGACTGTCGCTCAACGTCGCCTACCGCGGCCCGATGGTCATCGTCTGCTACGCCGGCGACGGGTCCTACATCACCTATAAGGTACGATAGAATGAGATTGAGACATTTTGAAATAGATACAATTCGTTTCAAAATGTCTCATTTTCGATGAAACCGCCCGTTTTATTTGGAGCTTTCGAGAAAAAACACTACTTTTGTTAGCAAATACTGAAACATAATGAAAGCACCACGACTCTTTCCAATACGTCTCATCCCGCTGCTCGCGATGATTGCCGCCAGCCTGACGACGGCCCGGGCCGACGAGGGCAAGCTCTACTCGGCCGACAAGATGTCGAGCAGCACCATCTCGTGCATCGTCCAGGATGCCTACGGCTTCATCTGGGCCGGCACGGAGTATGGCCTCAACCGGTTCGACGGCTATCAGTTCGTGAAGTATTTCTCGAACTCGCGCGACAGCACCTCGCTCTTCAGCAACGAGATCAGCACTTTCTACGTCGACAGCCGCAAGCAGCTGTGGATAGGCGGCCGCAAAGGCCTGGCCCGCTACAGCTATTCGCACGACTCGTTCGAGCGCTATCCCTTCCCCGGCGGCGTGGAGCCCCGCGTGGTCAGTATCGACGAAGACGCTCAGGGCAACATGATCATCGGCACCACGGGCTACGGCCTCTATCTGCTGGCTAAGGACAGCGAGCAGATTGAGCGCCCGGCCCACTACAAGCGCAAGTACACTGACGACTTCGTCTCCAGCGTGTTCTACGACGCGCAGGGCAATCTCTGGTGCGGCAACATGTCGTCCGAGCTGACCTGCTACTTAGCCTCCGACAGCACGGCCGACGAAGCCCCGACGCGCACCTTCGAGACCGGCTGCGGCCCAGCCATGTGCTCGTTCACGAAGGACCGTCGCGGCCTCTACATCGTCTGCATGTACGGCATCCTCTACTACGACTATCAGCGCAGCACGCTGCAGCCGGCCGACTACGACCTGTCGGCCCTGGAGGGCAATGTCTCCATCCGCGACGCTTACCTCGACAGCGAGGGCGACCTCTACGTGGGCACGTCGGGACGCGGCCTGATGGTCATTCCCAAGGGGCGCCGCACGCTGCAGCCCATCGACGACCTCAACATGTCGTTCGACCTCGCCTCGGCCAATGTCAACGAAATCTTCGAGGACCGCAGCGGCAACCTCTGGGTGGGCTGCTACCGCGTGGGCCTCTATCAGCTGCTGCGCAGCCAGTCGACGTTTGCCTCATGGCGATTCTCGGCTCAGAACATCGTGCTCGGCAGCAGCGTCTCGTCGATAGCACCGGCCAAGGACGGCGCCGTGCTCTGCGTCGTTCAGAAGTCGGGCATCTATCGCTTCAACCGCGACGGCAAGATTGAGAAGCGGCTGAAGTCGCCCGAAGCCCCCATCGCCCTCTATCAGGATGCGCAGGGCCGCTACTGGCTGGGCACGGAGAAGTCACTCTACGAATATTTCCCCGACACGGAGACCAGCGTGCTCAAGGTGCGCTCCGACGGCTGGGGCATCAACCGCATCACCGACGACGGCGAGGGCCGACTGTTCTTCTGCAACGACGGTCAGGGACTGACCATCTACGACACCAAGACGGGCCGCACTGACCACTACAGCATGTACGACGAGAACGAGAAGGACGGCAAGCTGGTGAACAACTGGATCCGCGCCCTGCTCTACGACAGCCACGGTCTGCTCTGGATCGGCTCGGTCGACGGTCTGGGCTGCATGAACCCCAGCGACGGCAACTTCCGCCCGCTGGGCTGGGACCTGCTGTCGAAGGGGCTCAAGTTCTATGCCTTCTATGAACAGCCCGACGGCAACATCCTCGTCGGCACCGAGGCCGGACTCTACATCTACTACCGCGACACGGGCGAGCTGTCGGTCTTCCCCGGTTCGGAGGAGATGCAGAGCAAGTCGGTCTACAGCATCGTGGCCGACCACCTGGGCGACCTCTGGATGAGCACGCCCAACGGCATCTGGCACTACAGCGCCACGACCAAGACCTTCGACAGCTACACCTCTGACAACGGCATCGACATGCTCGAATATGTGGTCGGCGCACGCATCATGGCCCCCGACGGGCGCATCCTCTTTGGCAACAACGACGGACTGACGGCCTTCTACCCCACTCAGGTGAAGGGCAGCAACCGCAAGCTCGGCGAGGTCTACCTGACCAACTTCATGGTGAACGGACAGCGCCGCGACTGCCGCAGCCGCCAGTTTGCCGTGGCTCCGGGCGACAACAATTTCGTGCTGGAATTCTCGATGCTCGACTACAGGAAGACCGACAACGTCACCTTCCAGTACCGCATTAACCACGGCGACTGGCAGACCATCCCCGAGGGCACCCACGTCGTCTCGATCAACGAGATGAACCCCGGCACCTATAATTTCGAGGTGCAGGCCTTCAGCGAGGGCGGCGTCGCGGCCGAGAAGCCCTGCCTGCTGAGCGTCCACGTCGACACGCCCTGGTATCGCTCGCTGTGGGCCATCGTCGCCTATGCCCTGCTGCTGCTGGCCATCGTGGCCCTCATCGCCAGCTACTACAGCGGCCGGCAGAAGAAGCAGCTCGAGGAGGCCAAGATGCGATTCCTCATCAACGCCACCCACGACATCCGCTCGCCGCTGACGCTCATCATGGAGCCGCTGAAGAAGATCAAGGACCTGACGACGAAGACGGGCAGCAGCGGTGAGATCAGCCGCTACTGGGACGTCATCGACCGCAACGCCCAGCGCCTGCTGCTGCTTGTCAACCAGATTCTCGACGAGCGCAAAATCGACATGGGCCAGATGCAGCTGCACTTTGCCGAGACCGACATGGTGAAGTTCATCCAGAACGCCCGTGCCATCTATCGCTACCATGCCCAGCAGCGGCAGATCGACTTCACCTTCGACCACGAGGACCGCCAGCTGCCCGTCTGGATCGACCGCGTCAACTTCGAGAAGGTGCTGACCAACCTGCTCTCCAACGCCTTCAAATACACCAGCGACGGCGGCGAGATTAAGTTCATCCTGCGCCAGGACGGCCGCTACGCCATCATACAGCTGCAGGACAGCGGCATCGGATTCCAGAGCGAGAAGACGGAGCGGCTGTTCGAGCGCTTCGCACAGGGCAGCCACTCGCGCAACGCCACCGACGAGGGATGGGGCATCGGGCTCAACCTGACGCGCTCGATCGTCGAGCTGCACGGCGGCAACATCCGAGCCTTCAACCGCACCGACGGCCAGCGCGGCGCCTGCATCGAGGTGTGCCTGCCCTTAGGCAACAAGCACCTGCGGGCCGACGACCTCATCAGCCCCGAGGAGGCCGACGCCGTGAGCGAGCCGAACCGTCCGCCCACCACGGGCTACCGCATCCTCGTGGCCGACGACGACCACGAGATGGCCCACTACATCGCCAACGAGCTGGGCCGCTGGTATCGCTTCGACGTCGTGGAGAATGGCCAGCAGGCCCTCGACGCCCTCTACTCGCAGAGCTACGACCTGCTCATCAGCGATGTCATCATGCCCGAGATGGACGGCATCACGCTGCTCAAGAACCTGCGCGCCGTGCCGCGGCTGAGCGACACGCCCGTCATCCTGCTCACCTCGAAAAGCGAAGTCGAGGACCGCCTCAAGGGCCTCCACCAGGGCGCCAACGCCTATATCACGAAGCCCTTCAACATGGACGAACTGCACCAGCAGATTGACTCGCTCATCGACTACGTGCGCCGGCTGCGCGGCAAGTTCTCGGGCGCCGTCGACCAGGAGGACAAGGTCGACGACCTGCAGGCACGCGGCAACGACGATGCACTCATGGACCGCATCACCCGCGTGGTCAATGCCCATCTGGACGACTCGTCGTTCAACGTTGAGCGCCTCACTCAGGAGGTGGGCATCAGCCGTGCCCAGCTGCACCGCAAAATGAAGGACATCACCGGCATCTCGGCCAGCGACTTCATCCGCAACCTGCGCATGCAGCAAGCCGAGCGCCTCATCCACGAGGGCAAGATCAACATCACGCAGGTGGCCTACACCGTGGGGTTCAACAACCAGTCGCACTTCTCCACAGTCTTCCACAAATATTTCGGCATGACGCCCTCGGAATATGCCGCCAAGTGCGCCGCCGAAAGCCAGCAATAACCAATGATTAAGGCGGTTCCAACAAATTGGAACCGCCTTACGACAATTGCGAAAATTGTTTACACAATAATTAGTTCAGAGCGTCAGCAAGCTCAGCGCCAGCCTTGAACTTAGCAACCTTCTTGGCAGCAATCTTAATCTTAGCCTTCGTGGCGGGGTTGATACCCTCGCGAGCGGGGCGCTCGTTCACGCTGAATGTGCCAAAGCCAACCAGGGCCACCTTGTCGCCTGCGATGAGGGCGCCTTTCACTGCTGCAACGGCTGCATCGAGAGCCTTCTTAGCGTCAACCTTTGAGATGCCAGCACCAGCTGCAATCTTCTCTACTAATTCTGTCTTGTTCATAATTTTTTAAAGTTTTAGAGTGAATATAACGATGTTTGCTTGAAATCTACCGCAAATATAAACTAAAGAATTCAGAAAACAAACAAAAAATCCGAAAAATTGCGTTATTTCATAAATTTTAATACCTTAGAGGCCATTTTCTTGCCCGTTTAGCGAGATTTTTCGTAATTTTGCAGCCGAAAAGTGAAATTTGCGAATTCTAACTCATCAGACAAGAAAATGTTTCGAAGCATACCCACCGTCACACGGAATCTGCTCATCATCAACATTCTGTGCTATCTTGCTCAGGTGCTGATAGGCCCTAACAGTCCCTACCTGCTCGACACCCTTTCGCAGTGGTGCGGACTGAGGTTCTTCCTCGCGCCCGACTTCCATTTCTATCAGCTTTTCACCTACATGTTCCTGCATGGCAGCTTCTACCATCTTTTCGGCAACATGTTCGCGCTGTGGATGTTTGGCCGGATTATCGAGCAGGTGTGGGGCCCGAAGAAATTCCTTTTTTATTACATTTTCTGCGGCATCGGAGCCGGCCTGACTCAGGAGATCCTTCAGGTCTTCACGGCTGGCGGCGGCGTCACCATCGGTGCCTCGGGCGCCATCTTCGGCATCCTGCTCGCCTTCGGCATGATCTATCCCAACGAGAAGATCTTCATCATCCCCATCCCCGTGCCCATCAAGGCCAAGTGGTTCGTCATCTTCTACGCCGCGCTGGAGCTGTTCCTGGGCTTCAATGCCGGGCGCACCGGCAGCGACAACGTGGCCCACATGGCCCACATCGGCGGCATGCTGTTCGGTCTGCTGCTCATCCTCTACTGGCGCCGTCAGGAGCAGCGGCCGCGCGTCTACCGCAGGCCGAAGGACCAGGAGGTGAAGTTCAACCAGACGGCCACGCGTGAAGATGACATGGCGTATAATGCCCGCAAGCGCGAGCGCCAGGAAGAGGTCGACCGCATTCTCGACAAGATTCGCAAGAGCGGCTACGACAGCCTGACCAAGGAGGAGAAGCAGCGGCTCTTCGAGGCCAGCCGCGAGCGCTGACGAGGCCGACATTCCAACACACACCAACCGAAACGTCATGCTGAAAATCATCACCAAGTTCGTGCTGAGCATCCTGACGGGTGCCAACGTGGTCACCATCGCGCTGATGCTGATGGTGGGCTTCAGCGACCGCATCAACCCGGCCGCCCACCCCATGCTGGGCTGTGCGGGCATGTTCTTCCCCTTCTTCGTCGGGGCCAACCTGCTGTTCCTGCTCCTCTGGCTCGTCATCAAGTGGCAGCGCGCCTGGATCCCCATCGCCGGATTCGCGCTCGCGTACGTACCCATACGAACCTATATTCCATTACACTTCGGCGAGCAGCCCGCCGACGGCACGCTGAAGATCATCAGCTACAACGTGGCCGGCTACAACGTCAACAAGGACAACACCTCGCTCGACTCCGTCATGGGCTGGATTGCCAAGGAGCAGCCCGACATCGTCTGCCTGCAGGAGGACATGAATCCCCGCCAGGAGCCCTTCGAGCGGATGAAGACCCTGTTCGAGCACAATGACACCGTCCACGTCAACGACATCAACCAAAGCTATATCAACGCCGTCGGCATCCATTCGCGCTTCCCCATCCTCAAGAAGGAGTTCATCGCCTACGACTCAAAGACCAACGGCTCGGCTGCCTTCTTCCTGCTCATCGACGGCGACACGGTCGTCGTCATCAACAACCACCTCGAGAGCACCCACCTCTCGCCCGAGGAGCGCCAGCGCTACAAGGACGTGCTCAAAGGCGAGATGGAGACCGACTCCGCCCGTCAGGAGACCCGCCTGCTCATCAACAAGATCAGTTCGCAGATGGCCCTTCGCGCCCCGCAGGCCAAAGCCGTCCACGACTATATCGAGGCCCACAGGCAGTATCCCCTCATCGTCTGCGGCGACTTCAACGACACGCCCATCTCCTACGCCCGCCGCACCATCGCCCTGGGGCTCACCGACTGCTTCGTCGAGGCCGGCTGCGGTCTCGGTTTGTCATATAATCAGAAAGGATTTTTCTTCCGGATTGACCACCTGATGTGCTCCGCCGACTTCCAGCCCGTCAGTTGTCATGTTGACACAAAAATCGGCGCCAGCGACCATTTCCCCCTCGTCTGTCGGCTCAAAAAAGTAGATAAACCTTAAAAAAAGAGCGAAAATCGGCCAAAAATTTTCTCAAATGTAAAATATTCGCTATATTTGCAAGCTAATTCGCGCATATATATATAATATAATAAATAATCAACAAAATGCAAAACAAAGGAATTGTAAAGTTTATTGCAGTCGCGCTGGTGCTCGTCTGCTGCTTCTATCTTTCCTTCTCGTTCGTCACTCGTTACCACGAGAACAAGGCCGCCGCACTCACTGAGACGGTCGGCGAGAAGGCAGGACAAGAGTATCTCGACTCGGTCATGAACACCCCCGTGTGGTTCTGGACCTACAACTTGAAGGAATGCCGCGAAATGGAAATCGGCCTCGGCCTCGACCTGAAGGGCGGTATGAACGTTATCCTCGAAGTCAGCGTGCCCGACATCGTTGATATGCTTGCCGACCACAAGCAGGACGCCGGCTACCGCAAGGCCCTCGAACAGGCCAAGAAGGAGGAGGAGAAGAGCCAAGGCGACTTCATCTCAATCTTCGTCAACCAGTGGAAGCAGGAAGGCGGCGGACGCCCCTTGGCCTCCATCTTTGCCACCCAGCAGCTGAAGGACAAGGTGCACACCAAGAGCACCGACGCCGAGGTTGAGAGCGCCCTGCGCGCCGAGGTGCAAAGCGCCATCGACAACGCCGAGAACGTCGTGCGCAACCGTGTCGACAAGTTCGGTGTCGTCCAGCCCAACATCCAGAAGCTCGAGGGCCAGTCGCGCATCATGGTCGAAATGCCTGGCGTGAAGGAGCCCGAGCGCGTCCGTAAGCTCCTGCAGGGCTCGGCCAACCTGGAGTTCTGGGAGACCTACAACGCCCAGGAAGTCATTCCCTTCCTCAATCAGCTGAGCAGCGCCTACGCTGCCGAGATGAGCCATCAGGACGGCGAGGAAGCCACTGAGGAGGCTCCCGCCGCCGACGAGGAGGTAGCAGCCGCCGAGGCTGACAGCGCCAAGGTCGAGGAGGAAGCTTCGACAGCCGAGAGCGAGCTGGCC
Source organism: Prevotella sp. (assembly GCA_017458195.1). GTDB lineage: Bacteria > Bacteroidota > Bacteroidia > Bacteroidales > Bacteroidaceae > Prevotella. The sequence continues at coordinate 1,289 of JAFTGI010000136.1, read as the reverse complement.
GCCAAGATTGCCCAGAAGGACGTCGAGGAAGCCACCACCGACGAGGAGCTGGAGCGCCTGAAGAAGCAGAACCCGCTGATCATGCTCGACACGCGCTATGCCGGTCTGGCCATGGTGGGCTATGCCAACGCTCACGACACGGCCGACATCAACCGCGTCATCTACAGCGACGTGGCCAAGAAGATCCTGCCCGCCGAGCTCAAGCTGCTCTGGAGCGCCAAGCCCGAGAAGATGCAGGGCGTGAAGGGCGACATCTTCTCGCTCTATGCCATCAAGGTCACCGATCCTTCAGGTAAGGCTCCCCTGGCCGGTGAGGTCATCACCAACGCCAAGGACGAGTTCGACCAGATGAGCCAGCCCGTCGTCTCGATGCAGATGAACGCCGAGGGCACCCGCATCTGGGCCAACCTGACCAAGATGAACATCGACCGTGCCGTGGCCATCGTGCTCGACGACGCCGTCTATAGCGCTCCCCGCGTGAACCAGGAGATCACCGGCGGTAACTCGCAGATCTCCGGTAACTTCACCATCGACGACACCAAGGACCTTGCCAACACGCTCAACTCCGGTAAGATGCCCGCCCCGACCCGCATCGTCCAGGAGCAGGTCGTCGGCCCGACCCTCGGTGCACAGTCCATCCGCCAGGGTGCCATCTCGTTCGTCGTCGCCTTCGTGCTGCTGATGTGCGTCATGGTGCTGCTCTACAACTGGATTCCCGGTATGCTGGCCAACTCGGCCCTGCTGTTCAACCTGTTCTTCACGCTCGGCATCCTGGCCTCGTTCCAGGCCGCTCTGACCATGCCTGGTATCGCCGGTATCGTGCTCACGCTGGGTACGGCCGTCGACGCCAACGTGCTGATCTACGAGCGCACCAAGGAGGAGCTGCGCAAGGGTCTGAAGCTGAAGGAAGCCCTCAACCAGGGTTATGCCAACGCCTTCTCGGCCATCTTCGACTCTAACCTGACGTCGCTGCTCACCGGTATCATCCTTTACGTCTTCGGCACAGGCCCCATCCGCGGCTTCGCCACGACCCTGATCATCGGTATCTGCGTATCGTTCTTCACCGCCGTCTTCATGACGCGCCTGATCTACGACCGTCAGATGAAGAAGGACAAGTGGCAGAACCTGACGTTCACCACCTCTTTCTCGAAGAACCTGATGCAGAACATGCACATCAACTTCATGTCGAAGTATAAGGTGTCGTACTCTATCTGGGCCGTTGCAGCCCTCGTATTCCTGGGCAGCTTCTTCGTTCGTGGGCTCGACCGCTCAATCGACTTCACCGGTGG
>JAFTGI010000038.1 GCA_017458195.1 Prevotella sp. | reverse complement strand
TCGCACCAATCCGCATCAAGTTGCATTTTCACCTCGTTCCTAAATTCCCCGTTTTTCCTCGTATTGCCTTTATTTTACGGTCATTCTGCGTTAATTCTCCAAAATCCCTCGTTTGTTACAACCTTTTTTCGTAACTTTGCACCCAAATACGCTGTAGCGAACACAAATGGCAGTTGCAAACCTGATATCAAACATGGCGGACGAGCGGCAGTTCTCGTTCGAGGTGCTGCCCCCACTGAAGGGGACGGGCACGGAACGGCTGTTTGCCGACATCGAGAAACTGTGCCAGCTGAACCCGGCCTTCATCAACATCACGACGCACCACTCGGAATACGTCTACCGCGAGCTCAGCGACGGGCGCTTCGAGCGGCAGCGCGTGCGCCGGCGGCCCGGCACGATTGCGGTGGCTGCGGCCATCCAACAGCGCTTCGGCGTGCCCGTGCAGCCGCACATCATCTGCAGCGGCGCCACGATGGAGGACATTGAGTATGAGCTGCTCGACCTGCAGTTCCTGGGGCTGACTGACCTGTTGCTGCTGCGCGGCGACAAGGCGAAGGACGACTCGGTGTTCCGCCCCACGCCGGGCGGCCATGCCCATACGACGGACCTGATCCGCCAGGTGCAGCGCTTCAACGACGGCTTCTTTGCCGACGGCACGCCTATCAAGTCGCCGGGCCCGCGGTTCGACATCGGCGTGGCCTGCTATCCGGAGAAGCACGAGGAGGCGCCCAACATGGAGATGGACATGCAATACTTGAAGGAAAAGCAGGACCTCGGCGCGCAGTACGCCGTGACGCAGCTGTTCTACGACAACGAGAAATACTTCAGCTTCGTCGAGAAGGCCCGCGCCATGGGCATCACCATCCCCATTATCCCGGGACTGAAGCCACTGGGCAAGCTCAGCCAGCTGACGGTCGTGCCCCGCACGTTCCACTGCGACATCCCCGAGGCACTGGCCCGCGAGATAGAAAAGTGCCGTACGGACGAGGATGCACGAAGGCTGGGCATCAAGTGGTGCGTGCGTCAATGCCGCGAGCTCTACGTCCACGGTGTCAAGGACATCCACTTCTACACGATGGGCGTGGTCGACTCCGTGGTTGAGATTGTCAAGCAATTAAGAAGGGAGGCCGAATGAAGTTCAGCGAAGTCATAGGTCAGGAGGATGTGCGCGACCGTCTGCTCAAGATGGCCGATGAGCAACGGCTGCCCCATGCGCTGATGCTCTGTGGTCCTACAGGCGCCGGCAAGATGGCGCTGGCCATCGCCTTCGCCTGCCACCTGCTGACCAGGCACGACGATGCGCCCATGAGCATGTTCGGCGACGAGGAACCGCCGGAGCACCCGATGCTGAAGAAGCTGGAGCACCCCGACCTGCACTTCACCTACCCGACCATCAAGCTGCCGTCGATGGGCTCCGACCATAAGCCCGTCAGCGACGACTTCGCCCGCGAATGGCATGAGCTGCTGATGACGCAGGGCCCCTACTTCACCATGGACCAGTGGATGACGGCCATCGGCGCCGAGAACCAGCAGGCCATCATCACGGCCGGCGAGAGCGACGAGCTGGTGCGCAAGCTCAGCCTGAAGTCGAGCCAGGGCGGCTATAAGGTGAGCATCATCTGGCTGCCGGAGCGCATGAACATCGAGTGTGCCAACAAGCTGCTGAAGCTCATCGAGGAGCCCCCGACGCAGACCGTCTTCCTGATGGTCTGCGAAGAGCCCGACAAGCTGCTCGAGACCATCCGCAGCCGCGTGCAGCGCATCGACGTGAAGAAGCTGCCTAACGAGGTCGTCTGCCAGGCCCTCATCCAGCGGCGCGGCATCGACGAGGGTTCAGCCCGTCGCATCAGCCGGCTGGCCAACGGCTCCTGGCTGAAGGCACTGGAAGAACTGCAGGTGGGGAGCGAGAACGAGCAGTTCCTCGACCTGTTCATCTCGCTCATGCGACTGGCCTACCAGCGCAAGGTGCGCGACCTGCGCAAATGGAGCGAGACGATGGCCTCCTTCGGCCGCGAGAAGCAGAAGCGCTTCCTCAACTTCTTCCTCCGCATGGTGCGCGAGAACTTCATGTATAACTTCCGCGACGAGGAGCTCGTCTACATGACGCAGCGGGAGGAGGACTTTGCCCGCAACTTCGCCCGCTTCATCAACGAGGCCAACGTGCTGCAGATCTACGACCTGGCCAACCGCGCCATCCGCGACATCGGCCAGAACGCCAACGCGAAGATCGTCTTCTTCGACTTCGCCCTGCAGATTATAGTATTGTTAATCCAAAAATAACCCTACCCCACCCTACAACACCTACAACACCTACCCAACCTACCAAGATATGAACAAGAACACCGAAATACGCACCGGATGCGACCGCGGACTGTGCCGCGCCGCCGTGGGACGGCAGGACCGCCAGCTGAACACCTACGACTGGCTGGCCGACGTGCCCGGCAACGCCGACACGACCGACCTCGTCGAGGTGCAGTTCAAGCACACCCGCAAGGGCTATTATCACAACGTCAATAATCTGCCGCTGAAGAAGGGCGACATCGTGGCCGTAGAGGCATCACCGGGCCACGACATCGGCGTCGTCACCCTGACCGGACGGCTGGTCAACCTGCAGGTGAAGAAGGCCAAC
>JAFTGI010000135.1 GCA_017458195.1 Prevotella sp. | reverse complement strand
CGGGAAATCAAAGTTCAATACTCTATATCTGTTGATAACAGAGGAAGCACCTGACGCTACATTTATCGAAAAGTATATTGTTTAGGAGAGTCTCTTTCAGACCCTCCTAAACAACAATGCTCAGGGACTGAGTAGTTACACATTTCGGAGTGTTAAGAGAAGGAAAGAAATTTCCATAATTATCATAATAAACCGCCACAAGAGAAGCCTCTTAGCCGTATGAATTACGAAAATTACGGTAATTTCTTTCTTTTCAGAACGGCACATAAAACTAAAATCTCAGTGAGATTTTAATAAATCACACTGAGATTTTATAAAACCACACTGAGATTTTAATAAATCACACTGAGATTTTAGTTTTTGTCGCCGTTTTTCGGCAAAACAAATCATCCGTTTTATGATTAGCTGCTGCATTATGCGGAAAACGTTTCCTGAATACAAAAAAAATGATTACCTTTGCAGACAGTTATGCAGACACTTGGACCGACAACCGAACGACAGCGACACATCGTCCTCGACGCACTGCGCGGACTGGCCCTGCTGGGCATCGCCCTGGCCAACTTCCCCGAGTTCGCCCTGTGAACCTTCCTCGCGCCCGACGAGCAGGCCGCCATGCCCACGGCCGGCATAGACCGCGCGGTGCGCTACGTGCAGTACCTGCTTGTCGACGGCAAGTTCTACACCATCTTTTCATTGCTGTTCGGCATCGGCTTCTCGCTCATCCTCGCGCGCCACGGGCGCCGCCTCTTTGTGCGGCGCATGCTCATCCTCGTTGCCATCGGTGCGCTCCACCTTATATTTATATGGAGCGGCGACATCCTGCTGCTCTATGCCGTCGGAGGCCTCATCTTATGCCTTTTCATTGGATTATCCGACCGTCAGCTCCTCCTGCTGGCCCTCGCGCTGATCCTGCTGCCCGTGGGGCTCGACGCCCTGACCGAGCTGTGGGGCGTCGACTTTGCCGGGCCGTTCTACCGCCAGTGGTGGCGCGTGGCCGACGCGCGCGGCATCAACGACGACAACTTCGCCACGTGGCTGCGCGACGCGCAGAGCTATCCCGCCATGTTCGCCTTCCTCGAGCAGGGCGCCTGCGAACGGCTCTGGGAGTTCGTCGAGGGCCATCGTCTGCCGAAGGTCGTGGGCCTCTTTGTCCTGGGCTACCTCGCGGGCAAGCACCGGCTCTATGCCCGCCTCAGCGAACTGCCGATGAAACGGGCGTTTTTTGTCGCCGCCGCCGTCGGTTTTCCGCTCTCCGCCGTCTATGCCTGGAGCGCCGTCGGGGGCCATCCCTGGGGCCTGACCGCCCATTCGCTGCTCTATGCGCTGAGCGTCATCCCGCTGGCCCTGGCCTACGTCTGTGGCCTCTGCCTGGCGCTCCGGCGCTGGCCCGGCAGCCGCGTGTTCACGTTCCTGGCCGCCCCCGGCCGCATGGCCCTCAGCTGCTACATCGGCCAGTCGCTCGTCGGCATCCTGCTGTTCTATGGGCTCGGCTTCGGCCTCGGCACCTCGTTCGGCCTCGTCCACATCGAGCTGACCGCCCTCGCCGTGTTCGTCGCTGAGGCTGTGCTCTGCCGCCTCTGGCTGCGCCGCTTCCGCTTCGGTCCCTTAGAGTGGATTTGGCGCATGCTCACCTACGGTCAGCGCTTCCCGATAGCGAAATAATGCCCATTTTGACACACAATCTCAATACACTTGTAATTAACAATAACCCCATCTCGGCTCTTGACGTGTCGCACATGACAAATCTGCAGTATTTAGAATGTATGCAGTATCTGTTTATCCCGTCAGGCAATAGTCTGCGATACCTGAACTGCAGCGGCACCAACCTTGGCAATAGCCTTGACCTCCAATATTGCGAGTATCTTACTACTCTGTACTGCAACGATATCGCGGGACTTGGCGAACTGGACTTTTCGCATTATAAACCGATGTTATCACCACGCTCGAGGGCATCCAGCACCTGACGGCCCTGACCCAGCTCTACTGCGCAGGCAACAAGCTGACCGACGAGGGCTTCAGAGACCTGGCAGCGCTGGTCAACCTTGACTGTTCGAACAACCAGATTGACACGCTCAACGTCGTCAACTCGCCCCTGCTCCAGACCCTCAACTGCCAGAACAACCAGCTCACCCGCATCACCGTCGACAACCCGAAGCTCAAGCAGCTCTACTGCTGGAACAACCAGCTGCAGGGCGACGCCATGGCCAGCCTCATCGCTGCGCTGCCCGACCGCTCAGCCACGAGCGCCGGCGCGCTGCGCGTCTACTACACGGGCACGTTAGAGGGCTCGTCGACCGATGGCAACATCATCAACGTGCGCCAGGTGGACTATCTCAAGGAGAAGAACTGGGGGGTCTATTATTCGGAAGGCTATGGCTGGAAAGAATATGAGGGCCAGCCCTGGGAGTATGACCTATGGGTCAACGGCACGCGGGTGACGACGGCCAACTGCGACGACATCGAACGCCTGACCAACTGGAATCAGGGCCGCATGAGCTACGACGAGATAACCAACACGCTGACCCTGGACAGCGTCTACATCGGCTCCACATCGACCAACGCCATCCGAGACAGCATCCCCGGCCTGACCATCAAGCTCAACGGTGCAAGCACGCTCAACATAAGCAAAGGCGAAGGTCTGCGCACCTACTTCGACGCGACGATCACGGGCACGGGCTCGCTCACCATGAACGTGGGCGGCGCCAACAACGGCATCTACATCTACAACGGTACGCTGACCGTCACGGGCGGCGCCTTGGAATATACCTACACGGTTGCCACCGGGCTCGTGACCATCGCCTGTCCGACCTACGTGCGCGGCGACGTCAACATGGACGGCGCGGTGAATAGCGCCGACGTGACCGCCCTGACCAGCATCCTCCTCGGCGAGCAAGCGGAGACGGAGCTGTCCGACGTCAACGGCGACGGCATGGTCAGCATCGCCGACATCTCGGAACTCATCGGCCTCCTCATCGTCCAGTAGGGCTCAGACGGAAGACAAAAATCTTTCAGAAATCTCACTGAAATCACCTCATCACGGGGATCAGACTGAGATTTTTGAAAGATTTTTGTCTTTATATTGCGTTTTTTGTTACGCTTGTCAGATTTATTGCTTATCTTTGCAGCGTCTAAAAACAACAGGGAATCATGAGAAGACGATTGCTACTACTGCCACTATGCACGCTTGCTGCTCTCGGCGCCCTCGCCCAGGGGCCCAACGGATCAGGCAACTACTATCAGAAGGCCGACGGCCAGAAGGGAGCCGCACTGAAGTCGGCCCTCTGCGGCATCATCAAGACCCACAAGCAGCGCACCTATGCCAACCTATGGACCGACTTCCGCACCACCGACAAGCGCGACGACGGCAAGGTCTGGGACATGTATTCGGGCGTCACCAACTTCACCTTCGGCACCGACCAGGCCGGCAACTACACGAAGGAGGGCGACGTCTACAACCGCGAGCACTCGCTGCCCAACAGCTGGTTTGGCGGCGACAAGCAGTCGGAAATGTACACCGACCTCTTCCACATGTACCCCACCGACGGCTACGTCAACAACCGCCGCAGCAACTTTCCCTTCGGCGAGACGTCGCGGCCGACCTACACTTCGGCCGAGGGCTTCTCGAAGCTCGGCCCCTCGTCGGTGAGCGGCTACTCGGGGACGGTCTTCGAGCCCAACGACGAGTATAAGGGCGACTTTGCACGCACCTATTTCTATATGATAACCTGCTACGAGGACAAGATCTCGTCGTGGAATAGCGACATGCTCGACAAGAAGAAGTATCCGGGATTCACGACGTGGGCCCTCAACCTGCTGCTGCGCTGGTCGGAGCAGGACCCCGTCAGCGAGAAGGAGCTCAACCGCAACAACGCCGTCTACGGCATTCAGAACAACCGCAACCCCTTCATCGACTATCCCGGACTGGAGCAGCTCATCTGGGGCGACAAGCAGGACGTCGCCTTCAGCTACGATGACTATGAGGGACGCCTGCGCATCGACGGCGTGCGCCAGGAGCCCGACGCCGCGAATCCGAACACCTACAACCTGAAGGGCCAGCACATGAGGAAAAACCGCCTGGCTCCCGGCGTCTACGTCCGGCAGGGCCGCAAGTACATCGTGAAATGACATAAGTTTCTCTACCACGGATTAAACGGATTAAACGGCACAAGTTTCTCGACCACGGATTTCACGGATTAAACGGATGTCACAAGTTTCTCTACCACGGATTTCACGGATTAAACGGATGTCACAAGTTTCTCTACCACGGATTTCACGGATTAAACGGATGTCACCAAATCCGTTAAATCCGTGAAATCCGTGGTTGTTTGAACTCATGCGAAAGTTGAATGAAATAGTGAACTCAGTAACCCTGGACTATGTGCGCCGGCATGCTGACGACGACGTCCGCCGGCTGGCGCTGCGCGGCGTGAAGGACCCCGACGTCGACCTGCCCTTCGCCCTCCGGCAGATTCAGGGTCGCCAGCAGGCCCGCCGCAAGTTGCCCTCGTGGGCCGCCGTCGACGCCATCGTCTATCCTCCCCACCTCAACATGGAGCAGTGCTCCAGCGAGGCCACGGCCCGCTATAAGGCTGCCCTCTGCCGCCGACTGACGGCCGGCCGGCCCGCGGCGACGCTCCTCGACCTCACCGGCGGTTTCGGCGTCGACTTCGCCTTCATGCAGGAGGCCTTCGGCGAGGCCGTCTATGTGGAGCGCGACCCTCAGTTGTTCGCCATTTCATCGGAGAACTTCGTCACGCTCGGCCTCAACGGCGTGACCACCGTCAATGCCGATGCCGCTGACTATCTCGGGCAGCTCCGGCAGCGCCAGACGCTCATCTATCTCGACCCCGCCCGCCGCGACGACCACGGCGCCCGCACCTACGGCATCGCCGACTGCACCCCCGACGTGCTGCAGCTGCAGCCCCGGCTGATGGAGTGCGCTGACCACGTGCTGCTCAAGCTGTCGCCGATGCTCGACTGGCGCAAGGCGGTCAGCGACCTGGGGCCCGGGCGCGTGGCCGAGGTGCACATCGTCGCCGTCCAGAACGAGTGCAAGGAGCTGCTCGTCCTGCTCGGCCCCGACAGCGATGGAATCGCCCTTTTTTGCGTCAACGACGGGCAATTATTCCGCATCGACAATATTCACGAAGCCGTCCCGGCAGCCGCCTCCTGTGCTGCCGTCCGGCCGTCGGACTATCTCTACGAGCCCAACGCGGCGCTGATGAAGGCCGGCTGCTTCGGCGCCCTCGGCGACAGCTACGGACTGGCTCAGGTGGCCCGCGACAGCCACCTCTACGCCGCGCCGCGCCTCGTCGCCGACTTCCCCGGCCGCATCTTCGTCGTCAGCGCCGTCGCCACGATGAACAAGCGCGACCTGCGCCAGGCCCTGCAGGGCATCACCCGCGCCAACATCGCCACGCGCAACTTCCCCCTCAGCGTCGCCGACCTGCGCCGCCGCCTGAAGCTCGCCGACGGTGGCGACACCTACATCTTCGCCACGACACTGGCCTCCGGCGACCATGTCCTGCTCGTCTGCCATCGTCAATGAATATAAAGCAAAAAAATAATCTTTTGCGCAAAAATGATGGCCGTTTCGAAAATATTGTGTATCTTTGCAGCCAAATACGTATTTTATAAATAAAACAAATTAAAAAATGAAAAGAAGATTTCTCATGACCGCAGCATTGGCTATGCTGCTGGTCGGTGCTGCTTCAGCACAGGACGACCGCGACGCCCTGAAGTCATATTCCTACGTGGAGGTCCAGGGAGGTGCGCAGCTCACTTCAACCAACGCACCGATGGACAAGCTCATCACCCCGACGGCTGCACTCTCCTTCGGCCACTACTTCACACCCGTCGTCGGAGCGCGCCTGCACGTCAACGCATGGCAGTCGAAGAGCGGATTCCAGGCCCTCGACCAGTACTATAAGTGGAAGTACGTCACGCCCGACCTCGACCTGATGATCAATCTCTCGAACCTCTTCTCGAAGAACGCCAGCCACGCCCTCAACGTCATCCTGCTCGGTGGCGTCGGCCTTAACTATGCATGGGACAACGACGAGCTGAAGGACCTCAACCTCGCTCCCGAGCTGACCCCCCTGGCATGGGACAAGAACCGCCTCAACCACAACCTGCGCGCTGGACTGCGCCTGGAGACCAACGTCACCAAGCCCCTCGGACTCTCGCTCGAGGTGAACGCCAACTCGCTGGACGACCGCTTCAACTCGAAGACCAACGACAAGGACGACTGGATGTTCACTGCCATGGTCGGCCTCAGCTATCGCTTCGGACATAAGTACCGCAAGCCCGCTCCCGCCGTCGTGCCCGTCGTGCAGGAGGTCGTCGAGGAGCAGAAGGCCGATGTGGCTCCCGCTCCCGTCGTCGTCGAGGAGAAGAAGCCCGTGCCCGTCGTCAAGCAGGAGACCGTCAAGCTCCACAAGGTCATCCACTACGCCATCCGCGTCAGCGACAACGAAACGCCCAGCGCCATCATGAAGGAGGTGGCCGACTTCATGAAGCAGTACAAGAACGTGAAGGTGCAGGCCGTCGGTTATGCCGACAAGGGCACCGGCAACGCCAAGCTCAACCAGATGTACGCCAAGCGTCGTGCCGACCAGTTCAAGCAGGACATGGTCAGCCGCTACGGTGTTGACGGCGCCGCCATCGCCACCGACTCGAAGGGTGACACCGTGCAGCCCTTCGCCGAGAACGACAAGAACCGCTGCGTCATCATCGACGCCGAAGGCACCAAGGAGGTCACCGTCTACGAGTAACCCCCTCGGCCCGGCTCCAATAAACAATGGCCACGGTTCCCCTTGCGGAGCCGTGGCCATTGTCGTACAAACTTACTGGTGCGGGTCATCATCATGATGTCCTTCAGTTCACCGCCGCTGGCGTAGTATTTATCGCCGAGGGTGTTCCCTGGAACGACAAAACATTTTTCTAAGAAAAAGGGCGATAAGGAATTATTTCTGTAGGAAAGGAGGATCGTTAAATGTTGTCAAAAACGGCGGGATTTAACAGAAAAAGTTGGGCTTGCGAACCTTTTGTGCACCATAATACGCTAATTTTGCAGGCAGATTGCGAAAGATAATGGCCGACAAGAGGTTCGGCCGGATGTTTAACTATATTATTAAAAAGGAGTCATTAATTATGATGATCAACAACCATGAAAAACACGCGTTTAGCCTCGGCCAGCAGCCCCAGCGGCTGCTGCGCCACGAGGTGGAGAGCAGGCTGGTCGACGAGGTGGCCCGCCTGCTGAGTCACGAACCAGAAGAGGGCCTTGGTTGGCAGGGGTCGGGCATTGACCTGATGGAGGCGCTCCATGTGGTTTTCGCCACGGGGATGCTCGAGGACGACGATGGCTGCATGCTGCAGTTTCGCGCCATCGTACGGCGTGCGTGCAGTGTGCTTCACGTCCGCGAGCCGCGCAATCCCTATGAGCTGGCGGCGAAGGCGTCGCGTCGCAAGGGCATCAGGCGGTCGACCTTCATGCGTCGCTATCAGCTGAGGCTCGGGCGCGACGTCAAGACGCCTTTCCTCGATGAAATCGCGAAAAATTGAGCATTATAAGCAAAATTAATTTTAAACCAATTTTAAACCAAGGTTCAATTATTTTAAACCAACTTTAAACCATGAACAACATCACGACCATTGCTGGGCCGGAGCGGCTCAGCCCCCATTTTACACTGTCTGAAATGACTGATTCGGGAACGGCCCGACGCCTGAAAATCGATAATTCGGCCCCATCGACGGAGATAGTCGAGAACCTACGGGCGCTCTGCCTCGAGGTGCTCGAGCCCGTGCGGCGCCGCTTTGGGCGAACGCTTATCAACAGCGGCTATCGCTGTGAGAAGCTGAACGCTGCCGTCGGCGGCGTAAAGGAGTCGCAGCATCTCCAGGGCGAGGCGGCCGACATTCACTGCTCGTCGCTGGAGGAGGCCCGCCGCCGCTTCGACTTCATCCGCCGGAACACCGACTTCGACCAGCTCTTGCTGGAGCGTCGCCACGACATCGGCACCTGCTGGCTCCACGTCAGCTACGTGCGCCAGCCGGGCCGCCGCCGCAACCGCCATGATGCCCGCGAGTTCTGATTCCTCTTCTTCGGGATTCCGGGATTTCGAAATCCCGATTTCTCGGTATACCGGAATTCCGGAATAACGGTATACCGAGGAATCGGGAAAATCAGGAAATCGGAATTATTTGACTGGAATCGTGATCTTCTGCGAGAGGCGACGCTCCGGGTCGCTGACCTTCAGGGTGAGCTGGCCGGGCTGACGGGCGGCCTGGACGACGACGACGAGCTGACCGGCAAAGAGCTTCATCCGAGGCTCGGTGAAGGGCTCCAGCGACGTGGCGTCGCCGTTGCACGCGGCACGGAAACGGCCGGCACCCGTGACCTCAAACTGCAGCTGGTCGGTGGCCGTGGGGACGAACGTGCCCTTCGCGTCGACGAGGCTCACGGTGACGAAAGCGAGATCCTCGCCGTCGGCTCTCAACGTCGGCGTGCCGTCGTTCTGCGTCCAGGCGTCGAGTTTCAGGCGGGCGGGCTTTTTGGCCGTTTTCATAGAAGTCGACCCGCAATTATTGCCCATTTCATCGTAGACGACGACCCGCACCTCGCCGGGCTCATAGCGCACGTCGTTCCAGCGCAGGCGGTAGCGGTCGAGACGGCCGTCGGCGTTCTTATGGATGCGGCCCTGACTCTTACCGTTGACAAAGAGCTCGGCCTCGGGATAGTCGGTGTAGCAATAGACGGGCGTCACCTCGCCCTCGCGGCCCGGCCATGTCCAGTGGGGCACGAGGTGGATGGTGTGCGCCTGTTTGTTCCAATGCGAGCGATACAGGTAGTAGCGGTCCTTGGGCAGGCCGGCGAGGTCGCAGATGCCGAAATAGGAGCTGCGCGAGGGCCAGTACTCGTCGTATGGCGTGGGCTCGCCCAGGTAGTCGTAACCCGTCCAGACGAACTCGCCGATGACCCAGTCGTGGTCGTCCTGCCAGCGCCAGTCGTCGTCAGGCAGGTTCGACCAAGAGCAGTATTCCACGTCGTAGCCCGAGCACTGGCCGTCGGCCTTCTTGATGGCCTGCGGGTCATAGTTCTTCGACCATGAAGAATACTGAGAATTGTCCGTGACCTCGACGGGGAACTTATAGACGCCGCGCGACGAGACGGTCGAGCACGTCTCCGAGCCGAGCAGGAAGCCCTGCCAGAGCTGGTCGAAGGTCGACTGGTAGCGGTGCAGACGATAGTTCAGGCCCGGCACGTCCATCGACTGGATGAAGCCGGTCGAGAGGGCGTTGTCGGGGCGGTCGCAGCCCTGCGTGACGGGGCGCGTGGGGTCAAGCTGATGGCAGAGGTCCTGCAGGTGCATGGCCATCTCGCGGCCGCCCTGCATGCCCTGCTCGGGAATCTCGTTGCCGATGGACCACATCACGATTGAGGGGTGGTTGCGGTGAGCGCGGACGAGGTTCTCGATGTCGCGGTCGGCCCACTCCTTGAAGAAGCGGGCGTAGCCGTTCTTGCACTTCGGATAGACCCACATGTCGAACGACTCGGCCATGACCATCATGCCGAGCGAGTCGCAGACGTCCATCTGCATCTGCGAGGGCATGTTGTGGCTGGTGCGTATGGCGTCGCAGCCCATCGCCTTCATCGTCTTGATCTGGCGGATGAGCGCAGCCTTGTTCACGGCAGCGCCAAGCGGGCCGAGGTCGTGGTGAAGGCATACTCCCTTGATCTTGCGCGTCTGACCATTCAGCTGGAAGCCGCCCTTCCTCGAGACGCTCACCGTGCGCAGGCCCACGTTCAAGGTCTTCTGGTCAATCATCTTGCCGCCATCAAAGAGTATGGCACGCAACTTATATAGATAAGGTGTCTCGGGTGACCATAACTTTGCGTTGCCCACATCGAAAGTGGTCGAAGCTTTGTCATCGCGCATAGAAGTATTGTCTGGCGACACTTCTTTCAACACGTTGCCATCGGCATCGAGCAGTGAAAGCCCAACGGTCATACCCTGCCGATGGTTCTTCACGGGCACCTCCACTTTCAGCATAGCCACGTCGTTTTTGCCCTCATGAATCTTGGTGGTCTCTGTCCTGATGCCCCAGTCGTCGATGCGGGCCTGTTGCGGGGTCAGGATGAGCTTGACGGGCCGATAGATGCCTGCGCCGGGATACCAGCGCGAGCTCTCCTCGACGTTCTGCAGTTCTACGCGCAGGTCGTTGTCGCCGGCATGGACGAAGGGCGTAATGTCGACGCGGAAGGAGTTGTAGCCGTAGGCCCAGTAGCCCGCGCGCTGAGCGTTGACGAAGACCGTCGGCTCGGCCATCGCACCGTCGAACAGCAGTTCGGCATGACCATGGAAATCCGATGGAATCGTGATTTTTCGCGTGTAAAAGCCCTTGCCGATCCAAGGCAGCGCCCCGCTGCGGCCACTCTTCTCCGTTGCTTCTTTCTCGCCGTTCTGCTCGATGGCCACCTTTTGGAGGTCCCACTTCTTGTCGAACGGCCCGCTGATGGCCCAGTCGTGGGGCACGCTGACCTGTTGCCACTGGAGTCCGTCGTGCGAGAAGTTCCAGTTGTCCTGTAGATTGATTTCCTGTCGGGGTTGGGCCGTGACCGAAAGGGCAGCCACAAAAGCGAATGCTGTCAGTAGTCTTGCTTTCATTTTTTCCGTGTTATTGGTTCTTGAGATGCAAAGGTACGGAAAAAAAAGCAGACTACCGACAAATTCACAAAAAAGATTAATGTTTTTGGGGGGTTAAGGCACCAGACGTTTATGTCCTTTGCTGATAATGACGGACGACCGCGTTGAGGCAGGACGGCCCTGCAGGTCGTAGACCTCTTTGTTCATTGTGCCTTGTTCAATGCTCATGGTCTCGACGCCCTGAGCGTCGGATGTCGGGACCAGGGCGGTCTTGGCCGCATTGACCACCTGGCCGTCCTCGCCGATGAGCATGGCCACGAGGCTGACGAGACGCTTTTTGACAGTCCGCCGGAGCACGGCCTTGGTGGGCATGGTCAGGCGCAGCGTGTTGACGGCCTGTTCGCCCTGGGCGAGGGGAGGAACGGCGTCGGCCTGATTCTGACCGGCCCCATTGTACGAACTGCCGATGCAGACGTCGTCGAAGGCCCAGCGGAAGGGCGACGTGCCCTCCGTGCCGCCCTGACAGAAGCGATGGACCTCAGGGTCGTTGGGATAGCGGTCGGCAGGGCTGGCGGCGTAGCTGTTGTATTGCATGAACGACTGGTCGGCAGAGTAGACCGAGTCGGCCACGAGGACGTAGACGATGGTCATCTGTCCGAGGTCGGTGCCGGCGGTGATGGTGGCCTGTGCGTCGACGACGGTAGAGTCGGCATTGTAGCTGCCGCTGAGTTCCAGTCCGACGTAGCAGGGCTGCTGGAGCACGTAGCTGACGTCGTCGCAGATGTTGCCCGAGGCGCCGTGCAGCGGGTCGCAGAAGCTGATGCGGTCGATCATGCAGGTGGGTGCGCCGGGGCCGTCGCTGAACACGCCGGCATAGGCATAGGGCCGATAGTACATCGGGTCGTTCGTGTCGTAGTTATGCACGGCGACGCCGATGCAACGGTCGCCGAACGTCTGGCGCAGTTTCATCATGCCGGCCAGCCCGCGGGGGCACCAGCCACAGTGCGTGCCGGTGAACTCCTCGACGACGACGCAGCGGGGAAAAGTCGTTTGTGCCCCAGCTCGGAGGCTGAGGCACAAACAGAGAATAGTTGTCAGGACAGATGCTTTCATCATGCTTGACGTTAAAGATTAATAATCTTCTTCGGCTTCATCTTCGTCATCGTCCCAGACGGTGCGCTGACGGCGACTGAGAGCCTTGCTGCCGTCGACACCGTCCTCGGGATAGAAGTCGAGACGGTCGGTGGCCGAAGCCTGCATGATCTGCTGAAGCTCTACGCTCCAGCAGCTGCACTGAGGTTTAACATAGTGTTGTGTTTTCATTGCTGGTATCTGTTTTTACTTAATCATGATCTTCTTTCCACCAACGATGTAGAGACCCTTCTGGGGGAACTGAGAATTAAGAATTCTTCTACCCTGCAGGTCGTAGACATCATTATTCACTTTTCCATTTTCAATCTGAGAAATGCCGGTGAGGACATCGTCGTTGCCGATGGCGATGAAGCGGACACCGTCGGCCAGAACGGCCTCCACGTCCTTAGCTTCGAGATAAGCCTTGCCGGCAGCGAGGGTGCCGCTTGTCATGGGAACGAAACCGACCTTGCCGTTTTCCTCAGCCAGCACGTAGATGCCCGTGGTGGAGACCTCCTCGGTGGCAGCCTTGAGGTCGTTGAGCTTCATGATCTCGGTGGTGGTGCTGGTGATGTCGCCCGTGTAGTCGAGCTCATACTCACCGGGCTCGGCCACGAGGATGACGCCCGTGTTGGCAGGCACGTCCTTGTTGACAATCTCCTCGAGCTTCATGTAGCCGTCGGTCATGATGTAGGCAGCGTAGACCTTCACCTCAGCAGGGAACAGCAGGGGCTCGCCGTAGCAGAACGTGGCGTAGCCGGTAGAGCCGATGGTCACCGTGGGCTTCACCACCTCGGCGGTGCTGACGAGCTTGATCTCATCGAGGAAGCCCGTGCCTTCGAACTGGATATAGGCACCGGCAGGCATGTTGCTGACGATGATGGTGTAGTCGGTCCATTCACCAGCCTTGGCGGTGACGCTCTCTTGCGACAGCGTGCCGGCGTTGGCCGTGACATTGATGGTCGTGGCACCCGTGGTGCGACCGGCCACGCGGAAGGTCAGCGTGCCCTGCTTCACGGGCTGCGAGAAGGTGGGCGTCTGGAAGGTGCCACCATTCATGAAGATGCTCTGCTCAGTGGCCACACAGCCGTTATAAGTGGCGTCGCTGTTGTCGAGGATCAGCGTCGATGAGGAGTACTGCATGTTGGGGTTGAAATCGCCGTCGTTGCCGCCCCAGTAGGCCGTGCCGTCGAACGACTCATAGTAGAATGCTTCAGCGTCGTGCTTGTGGATGAAGTAGCGATAAGCCACCACTTCGGTGGTCTGCTCGCCCTTCACGGCAATAGCGCTGATGGTGCAGGACTTCTTAATCACGATGGGAGCCTCGTAGAGCGTGCTCTCAGCGGTCGGCGTAGTGCCGTCGAGCGTATAGTAGATGCTGGCACCCTCGGCAGCCGAAATCTCGATGGTCTGCTCATCGTCCACAATAGCGTCTGAAGTAATGTCTTTACCGACAGGCTTGCCGACGGGAGAGAAGGTCGGCTTGGCAAGGGTCGTCTCGCCAGCGTCAGCGGCCATGTAGACAGCCTTGACGGCAGTGAAGCTAATTGTTGAACCATTACCTGTTCTTAAATTAGTAAGAACTAATTCTTTCACATCTTCTTCTCCTGCACTCCAAGTACCCGTCTTATAATCGAAAGACCCTGCAGACACAGACCAATCAGAATCACTTGTAGGAGTTTGTGCAGTACTATAGAACGTAAAGGCCAGGCTCTTGATGCTGGTGGTGCTTGCTTTTACCGAGATGGTCAGCGTATTGCCAGAGAACAGGCGCAGACGCGTACTGCCCAAGCTGGGAGCTTGTGCACCACTGCTCTGAGCACCTTCCACATTGACATAGCTGCTGATTGCAGGGTCAACGGCAGACCAAGAAGGCTGTGCCTGACCGACCGTGCCACTGAGGTTCCAGTCTTCTTTGACCTCCTTCAAGCTGGCGGGCTTCTCATAAACCACGTGCATGGCTGTAACTTTGACAGTAGCATCACCCGTATTTGTGAATGTCACTGTGGCATCGTTGCCCGTCCATGTATTATCAGACATCTTACCTACAGAAGAAGAAATCGTTGAATTGTCAAGAGTAAAAGTAACACTTTTAATAGTCCATCCTTCATTCTTAACAGTTAAAACGAGATTATTTCCTTTATAAAACCTCATTGTACCACTTGTAAGTGAAGGGCTCATAGAATAAGTTCCTTTTTGGCCTTCAACAGAGCAATACTTACTAAAGTTCTTCCCTTCAAACGTAGGGTCAGCATAAGTCACAGAGATGTCGAAGTCGAAGTCTTCCTCGACTTTTTCTGCCTTCATGTTGCCGCCCAGGCAGAGCAGGGCTGCAACGAGCAATAGATAAAATTTCTTTGTCATAATGTTTTAGATTTTATTTAATAGTAACTTTCTTTCCGTTTACGATGTAGAGGCCCTTAGCCGGCTTGGCAATGCGGCGGCCCTGCAGGTCGTAGACCCCATTTTCAATCCTCAATTTTCCATTTTCAATAGAAACAACCCCCTGCGTGCCGAAGCCGACCTTGTCGGACAGGGGCGACTCGGCCAGAGCATAGACTACCGACACCTGATAGGCTGCACCGTCGCCGGGCATCTGCTCCGAGAAGCTGGTTGTCTGAGCATCGAGCGTGGCCACGAGGGCGCCGTCGCGATAGACATTGTAGCCGACGATCTCGATGCGGCCGCCGGGAATCTCGGGCTGATAGGTGATGTCGTCGACAAGCAGTGCAAACTGGTCGAACGACTTCATGTGGATGGCGAAATACTTGGCGCCGGCCGGCAGATGAGCCTCATAGAGCGTCCAGACGGCCGAAGCCTCCTTGACGTCGAGCACGACGTTGCCCTTGAAGTCGGTGTAGAGGTTACCCGTCGTGGAGTAGAGCACCTCGAAGTCCTCGGCATAGTCGGTGGTGGTCATCGAGCGGGCCCAGAACGTGACGGTCTGCTCCAGTTCGGAGAGGCGCGGCGAGATGAGCCAGTCGTCGCTGTAGCCGTCGGTCTCGGTGGCCAACGGGGCGCGTGCATCCCAGAACGAGAAGCACTGGTCGCCCGAGTGGGTGTAGGGATTGGCCTCGGTGCGGCGGAAGACGGTGTAGGGATTGAGCACCATGACAGCGAACTCCGTGCCGAGGTTGGGGAACTGGACCTGCGAGTTGGGGATGGTGTACGAGGGAGCGCCGTCGCCGTCGTAGACCGTCCACTGGCCGATGCCGTCGACGATGAAGGCGGGATAGCTCTCCACATCGTCGGTCACGCTGGGAGCAAAGCCCTCCAGTGAGGGCGCCGTCCAGTGGAGGCTGACCCTGCCGTCGTCGGCAAGTGTTCCGGCGAGGTCGCTGACGGCGGGATACTGCTCCACGACGACCGTCGTCTCGGTTTCCATGACGTTGTCCGACGGAATCTCGTCGCCCTCAGCCACGGCCTCCACGCGAACCACGGCCGTACCCTCCATGCTGGCAAGGAAGCGGGCCTTCAGCTCGACCTGCTGCTCAGCGTTGAGGGGCAAGGTGGCGATGCTGACGGTCTGCTGGAGCTCGTCGTTGACATAGAGCTGCACGGCGACGTCGGTCATCGACTCCGAGCCCGCATTGACCACGGTGGCCACGACGGGCACGTCGGCGCCGGCGCTGACCTTGGCGGCCACCTGCAGCTGCTTCATGGCCACGTTGCGGGGCATCACGTCGCGCACCTGGATGTTGTCGAGCATATAGACCGACTGGCGGTCGTTCTCGAACAGGAAGCGGATGCGCACATATTTCTTGTCCTTAAAGTCGTCGAGCATCACGGTGTGCGAGGCCCAGCGGGTCTCAGTGCACTCGGCGAAGTCGACCACCTCGAGGGTCTTGCGGTCGCCCGACGTCGACGACACCTGTACGTAGAGGCGTCCACTGCCGGGCTGCTCCTTCAGGCTGTAGACCAGTCCCGGGGCGGTGCTGCCCTCGAGCGAGATCTTTCCAGTTTCAATATAGAGATAGTCGTAGTCGTTCTGGATGAACGAGATGCAGCCGCCGTCGTCGTCGGCACTCTCGGTGGGCCAGTTCAGCTGGTCGCTATGGTTTGCCGAGAGGAACTGGTGCTCCATGACGCCGTTGGGGAACGACTCGCGGAAGGGGAACTCGAACGGCGCGCCGGCCACGAGCGAGTTCGACTGCTGGTAGTCGCTCTCGCCCAGTTCGTTGCGGGCTGCCACGCCGTAGTAGAGCACGTTCTGCTGGGCCGAGCTTTGGTCGACATCGTCGACGTAGGGCTCCAGGTCGAGATAGGAGTCAACGACGGTCTGTTGTCCGCCGAGCACGCGCATGATGTCGTACGACAGTTCGTCCTTGTCGACGTAGCCGCCGTTCTGGCCGCGCTCAGGTGCATCCCATGTGATGGTGATCTTGCCGTCGTCGCCCTCGCTGATGCGCACGTTGGTCGGCGAGTCGGGGGCGTCCATGCCGACGTAGACGCGGCGCGTGGCCTCCAGACCCGGGTTGCCCTGGTTGTCGAAGGCAACGACGGTGTAGACGTTGAAGCCGTTCTCAGCCTCGGTGTCGGTGAGCGAGAGTTCGCTGCCGACGGCGGGGCTCTGGAAGGTATGGATGAGCTGTTCGCCGCGGCGCACCTCAATCTTCGAGATGGCCGGCAGCTCGCCGCCGATCACGTTCAGGCTGGGAGCACGGAAGCTGACGGCAGCCTGCAGCTGACCCCGTTCGGCGGGCACGACGCTGAGGCCGATGACGCTGTCGGGAGCCGTCAGCATGGGGCCGTCGGCAATGGTGATGTCGTCGAGGAAGAGGTGGAAGCCGTCGGTGGTGCTGGTCACGCGGAAGGCCATGCCGTATTCGCCGGCCTCGCTGACGCGCACCTTCGTCTGCAGCGTCTCGCTCTGGCGGTTGCGCAGCTCGGTGGTCGGCATGATTACCTGAGTATAGGTCGACAGGTCGTTGCCGTTGCGACCGAAGCTGACCTCCAGCCGTTCGGGGTCGCCCATGGTGCGATAGCGGAACGAGAGGTTATAGAGGCGGTCGTCCCTGAGCTGCACCGGCGGTGTCAGCAGCACGTCGTCGGCACTGTTGTTGCGGTCGAAGCGGTAGCGCGCACTGTAGGGATAGTAGTGCCACGTGGTGCCGTCGCCGTTCTGGTCGAGCACGGTGAACACGTCGAAGTCGTACTGGTCGTTGAACTGGCAGAGGTAGGGCGTCTGGAACGCCGCGCCCACCTTGACGATGGCCGAGCGGACGGTCTCGCCGTTGCCATACTTGCCCTTGGCCACGATGTCGTAGCTGTAGGGCGTCAGGTGCTTGGGGCTCACCTTGTCAGTGAACTCGCAGTCCTTCAGCGAGCGTGCCACGGTGACGGAGTCGGGATAGCGCACGAGGTCGTAGCTCAGGTCGTCGGGATTCATGTAGCCGTAGTTGATGCCGTGGGCAGGGGCGTCCCATGTCAGTCGGAGCGTCTCGCCGTCGACAGCCGTCAGCTTCACGTTCGTCACGGCCACAGGCACGTCGTCGCCCACCCAGAGGCTGACTCCCTCTCCCTTGGGGCCGTCGCCCTCGGCGTTCGACACGAAGACCTGGATGGTCTGCTGTCCGCCCTCCAGTTCGATGTCCTCGTCCATCTGTTCGCCCGGCTCAGCCTCGCCGGTGAAGTCCTCCACGCCGTTGATTACGACATGATAGGTCAGCGGGCCCTTCAGGGCGTCGCCGCCGTAGGTCTTCGTGGGCATGGTGAACGTGATGCTGCCCTCGAGGCTGGCGCCCTCGAAATGGGCCTGCAGGTTCTCCACGGCAGCTGGTGCCCCGGCGGGAATGTCGCTGGGCTTGATGTTGAGGCAGACCACCTGGATGAGGCTGTTGAAGCCATAGATGGCCTCGGCCTGTCCGGTCGTCGTGTTGACCTCATAGAGCGCCGACTTCTGGTCGGGAGTGATACCGAACCAGAACATGCGGCCCGACTGCGGGTCGATGACGGCGCTCTGCTGCACGTCGGCAGGCACGACGCCCGTGGCGCCGACCAGCGTCAGGGCGGCGTCGGTCTTCGACACGCGGTAGAGGTTGCCGTCGGTGCCGATGCCATAGAGCGTGCCCTCGGCGTCGGCGCTCAGCGTCAGCAGGTCGGTCGACAGCTTACCGATGGTGGTGCGCGTGCCGGCGCCGTAGTCGGGCACGCCCAGCTCGCGGCCGTTCTGGGTGATGAACACGCCGTAGGGGGTGCCGTCCTGCGGGTCGCGGGTGGTGTCGAAGGCCAGCATGTTCTGATCCTTCAGCGAGTGGCCGTCGACGATTTCCCACGTCCCCGTGTCGTATTTGTAATAGTACATGTAGACGGTCGTGCCGAAGTTCATGTACTGGATATACTCAAACTGCGACATGTCGGCCGTGAACAGGCCGCCGCCGTTGGGCTGGATGCCGCCCGTGGCCTGCGACCACTTCACGAGGTTGATCTCGTCGGCGTCCTCCGTCGGCATCGAGTAGAAGTTGTAGTTGGTCAAAGCCGAGAAGCTCGGGTGGTAGAGCACGGCACCGATGAGCATCAGCCCCTCGTCGGCCTGGGTGGCCCTTGCGGGCGCCTCGCTGACGGCAGCCGTCTGATGGCGCTGGGCCGACAGCCCCAGTGAGGCCATGGTCAGCAGCGAGGCCATGCAGGTGGCGAATAATTTTTTCTTCATAAGCGTGATTTAGTTATTTATTTTTTATGCGGACAAAATTACGGAAAATTTCGGCATTCCGCTCGAAAAGCCGTCGAAAATGCTCCCTTTTTCTTGAAATTGGGATAAAAAAGCGGCCTACGTGAGCAAAATACGGCCCAAAATTCGTAATTTTGTACGGGAAAACAGAGCCTAAATCATGCGACACCGCACATTACTGCTACTGCTCGCTGTCCTGCTGGCCATGCCGGCAGCCCGCGCCATCACCCTCGACCAAAAGATTGCCGAGGGCGACGCCGCCTACGAGCGCCACGACTACGACGCTGCCATCGGCTACTACCGCAGCGTGCGCGACGACTACCGCCACGGTCTCGTCCATCCCCGCATGGGCGACGCCATGAACTGGGCCGGCAATGCCAGCATGAACACCGGCCACTACGTCGAGGCGCTGGAATACTACACCGCCGGGGCCGAGCTGGCCCGGCAGAGCCGCAACTCGCGCCTCTACCGCGACCTGCTCAGCAACATCGGCATCGTCTTCGGCATCTTTCGCGATTTTGAGCGTGCTGCCTACTATTTCGACCGGGCCTATGCCGAAGCCCGGCAGCAGCGCGACACCTACCTGATGAGCATCGCCATCACCAACCTGGCGGCCGCCTACTGCCGTCTGGGCGACACCGACAAGGCACTGCCGCTCATTGAGCTGCAGCAGCAGAACCCCTTGCCGCAGCCCGGACTGCAGACCTTCTTCCTCAGCTACAACCGCGCCCTGGCAGCCCTATCCACGGGCGACGCCCACGGGGCCATCTACAACCTGCAGCAGGCCCTCAGCGCCATCGACGAGCACGCCCTGGCCAGCACCTACCGCACCGACGTCTACAACGCCCTGGGCGAGGCCTACACCCAGCTCGGCCAGCTCGACAAGGCCATCGGCTACTACCGCCTGACGACGGCCATCGGCATCGGTGGCCACGCCCAGGAGCAGCTCCGCGACGCCTACGAGGGCCTGGAGCACCTCTACATGCTTAAGGAGGAGCGCGACTCGGCCCTCACCAGCCAGTCGCAGTATATCGCCCTGACCGACTCGTTCTTCAATCAGCGCCGCTTCAACGCCGCCAAGGACGGTCTGATGAAGCTCGAGGAGCAGATGGAGAGCGACAGCCGCCAGACGCTGACCACGCAGATTACCCGCCAGTGGCTCGTCATCGCCGTCATCTCGCTGCTGCTCGTCGTCGTCGTGGCCTTCGCCGTGGCCGTATGGCGCACGGGCCGCAACCTGCGCTCGGCCCACCGCATGCTCATGCGCAAGCACGACGAGCTGGTGCGCCAGCAGGAGGAGACCAACCAGCTGCGCGACACCTATCTGTCGGCCCTGCACAAGGACGACCTCACTCCTGACCCCGCCCCGAGGGAGAGCACCCCCGAGGGCTTTGCCCTGAGCCAGGAGCGCCGCGAGCAGCTGCTGAAGGACATCGTCGAGGTGATGGAGCAGACCGACATCATCGCCGCGCCCGACTTCAACCTCCACACCCTGGCCAAGCTGGCCGGCTCGAACACGAAGTACGTCTCGACCGTCATCAACGACACCTACCAGAAGAACTTCAAGACCCTGCTCAACGAATATCGCATCCGCGAGGCCTGCCGCCGCTTCGCCGACCACGAGCACTACGGCAACATGACCATCCAGGGCATCGCCTCCGACCTGGGCTACAACTCCACCAACGGCTTCATCACCGCCTTCAAGAAAATCATCGGCATGACCCCCTCGGTCTACATCCGCCTGCTCAAGGAGTCGGCCAATAATTAATAACAAAAAAGTATATATGATTCAATTTTTAATTCCGTACAACGCCGATGTACCATTCGTACATGGCCGATGTACAAAACGTACATGGGCGATGTACAAAATTCACAGACTTCCTACTTGACCGCATACTTGCTACGAAACCGGATGACATGTTTGTCTTAGCACTAAAAGAAGAAATAGCCCAACATTGCCAATGAATATCAATAAGTTTACAGATAAGTTACTATGAAAACAACGATTAAACGATGTGTGCTGGCTTTGCTGGCAGTGATGGGGGTGGCTGGGGCCAAGGCGGTGCCGGCCTACCCGGGATTGATGAAGATGCGACAGCCCGACGGGACCGTCGTCGAGGTAAGGCTGACGGGCGACGAGCACTATGCGCTGATGACCGACGCCGAGGGGCGCCCCATGGTGCGCGACCGCCAGACGGGATTCATCCGGCTGGCCCAGACCCAGGAGATCGACGACCGCGAGACGGCACTGCAAGCCGACGTGCGGCTCAGCAGCCAGCGGCGCGGGGCCACGGCGGGCGGACCGCGGCGCGTGCGCATCAGCGACATCCCGACGCTGGGCCACCAGCAGTCGCTCATCATCCTCGTCGAGTTCACCGACCGCCAGTTTACGATGACCGACCCGCAGGACTTCTACCACCGCATGCTCAACGCTGAGGGCTACACCAACCAGTATGGCGCCACGGGCTCGGCCCGCGACTTCTACCTCGCCTCGAGCAACGGCCTCTACCAGCCCGACTTCGTCGTCGTGGGCCCCGTGCGGCTCCCGCGTTCCTATTCTTATTATGGGGCCAACCGCGGCTATCAGTCGGGCATCGACTATCAGATTCCCGAGTTCATCCACGACGCCGCACTGGCCGCCGACTCGCTGGTCGACTATTCGCAGTTTGACAGCGACCAGGACGGCATGGTCGACAACATCTACTTCTTCTATGCAGGCTACGGCGAGGCCGACTCGGGCTCGCAGAGCACCATCTGGCCCCATTCGGCCAACTACTACACCGACTTCGAAGAGACGCTTATCCTCGACGGCATGTACATCAACCGCTATGCCTGCTCGCAGGAGCTCAGCGGACAGACGTCGCGCCCCGTCGGCATCGGCACCTTCGTCCATGAGTACGGCCACGTGCTCGGACTGGCCGACCACTACAACACGCAGAACCAGCAGGCCGGCGGCCCGGGCCTCTGGGACACGATGGCCAACGGCTCCTACCTGAACAACCAGCACACGCCGCCGCTCTTCTCGGCCTTCGAGCAGGCTGAGCTGGGATGGCTCGAATATACGGAGCTCGTGCCTGCCGAGGTGGACAGCATCATCCGCATGCCCTCGCTGGCCGACGAACCGATAGGCTATCGCGTCAGCGTCACCGACGATGAATACTTCATCATCGAGAACCGCCAGCTGCAGGGCTGGGACAAGTATCTGCCAGGCCACGGACTGCTCGTCTGGCACGTCGACATGGACGAGCGCACATGGCAGCTGAACAAGGTGAACGACGACCCCACGCACCAGCGCCTCGACCTCATCGAGGCCGACCGCACGCCCGAGCACGACGGCGGCGACGCCTTCCCCGGCACGCGCGACGTCAAGCAGTTCACGTTCACGTCGTGGGCCGGCGACGACGTCTTCGGCTTCGCCACCGTTGACGAGCAGTCGCCCACGGTGCGCTTCCTGTTCAGCGGCTCGGCCTACGTGCTGGCCGCGCCCACCGACGCCGCCGTCAGCGACGTGATGGGCCGTCAGGCCACGCTCACGTGGCAGCCCTCGCGCGACGCCACCACGTATGAGGTGCGCCTAAAAGCCCCCCCTACGGCCCCCGAGGGGGCTTCTATAGAGATGCTGACTATTGTGCCCCCCTCGGGGGGCGAAGGGGGGGCCTTGAGCCTCACGCTGACCGGCCTCGAGCCCCTGACCGACTACACCGTCGAGCTGACAGCCCGCATGGCCGACTTCACGTCGCCTGTGGTCAGCCTGCAGTTCACTACCACAGACCTGTTCTATGTGGAGCGCAGCGTCGAGGCCCTGCCCGCCACGGCCGTCGGCCCCGGCACGTTCACGGCCAACTGGACCCGGCTGGCCCAGACCGACACCTACTTCGTCAGCCTCCTGCGCCGCGAGCTCACCGGTCAGGCCGCGCTCAGCTGCGACTTCACCGGCCAGTCGGCTGCGCTGCCCGAGGGCTGGACGACGTCGAGCCGCCGCTACGACACGCGCTACTTCGGTCAGACTGCTCCCGCCCTGCGCCTGAGCAGCGATGGCGACTACCTGCGCATGGGTGTACCCGAGGGTGGTCAGATCACGGGGCTCAGCTTCTGGTATCGCAGTGCCGGCGAGGGCAACACGCTCACGCTCGAGGCGCTCAGCGACGGCCAGTGGCAAACAGTCGGCGAGACGCTCGTTTTGCCGGCAGCAGAGTCAAAAACGGCCGATTTCATCGTAGATCGTGCTGACTCGCTCCGCCTCGTCTTCGGCAAGTCGGCGCAGTATGTGGCCATCGACGACATCGTCTGCACCTATCTCGTCGACGAGTTCAACCCTGTCCCCGCCATGACCATGCTGCCCGCAGGCGCACAGACCAGCTACGTCTTCAGCAACCTCGCGGCCGGCACCTACGCCTACACCGTCAGCGGTCAGGGTCCTGAGGGCACCAGCCTGCCGTCGGAGCCCGTCGTGGTGGATGTCGAGGCATCTCCCGACGCCATTTCATCGCCAAAAAATGCCGATTCCATCGCATCTGGCCCCGCCTATAGCCTCAGCGGTCAGCGCGTGTCGCCGGCCTATCGCGGTCTGGTCATCAAAGCCGGCCGCAAGGTGTTGCAGCGCTAAAATAAAGAAATGTTTTTGTTTTTAAAGAACACCCTCTAAGCGGTGCTTCTAACATTTCTCTGTCAGCAAAACGGCACTTCTTGAAAGTAATATACCCCTATATTACCTTCGAGAAGTGCCGTTTTCGGTGTTGACAGCCCATAGAAAGAGCAGCGCGAAGGACTACTCAGTCTCGTCTTTTTTACTCTTTAACAGACTAAAGGGCCGTTATTCGGAAAAAACTTTGTAACTTTGCACCGAATTATGGCTAAGAACCTGTATATCATCAGCGGTTGCAACGGGGCCGGCAAGACGACGGCCTCCTACACCGTGCTGCCCGAGATACTCGACTGCCGCGAGTTCGTCAATGCCGACGAGATTGCGCGCGGTCTCTCGCCCTTCAATCCGACGGGCGTGGCCATCGAAGCCGGGCGGCTGATGCTCGGGCGCATCGAGGAGCTCTTAGGGCGCGACGCCACGTTCGCCGTCGAGACGACGCTGGCCACCCGCTCCTACGTCAAGCTGGTGCACCGGGCACAGGAGCGCGGCTATCGCGTCTCGCTGCTCTACTTCTGGCTCAACAGTCCCCAGCTGGCCCAGCGGCGCGTGGCCGAGCGGGTGAGCAAGGGTGGCCACGACATTCCCGTCAGCACGATCCGACGGCGCTATACGGCAGGCATCGACAACCTTTTCAAGTTGTTCGTGCCTGCCGTTGACTATTGGGCCATCTTCGACAACAGCGAGTCACCGCGCAGAAAGGTGGCCGTAGGCGGCAGGAATGCTGATACACAGATATTTGAAAACGACTTGTATGAAAAAATCAGAAGCAATGTCAAATAAGGAAGTACAAGACTTCACCCGCAAGCTGGAGGCCGGGTTGCAATTGGCCGAAAAGCGGATGCTCGAGGAAAAGGCGCTGCACGACGAGACCATCGTCGTGTCGTCGCAAGCTGGTAAGTTTGAATACATCTCAGCCCGCGAGGTGCTGGCAACTTATTGATGATGATGGACGAAGACTTTGACATCCGCGAGGAGCGGTTTGCCACGCCAGGCAACGCCGAGAAGGAGTTCGAGAACGCGCTCCGGCCCCTCTCGTTCGGCGACTTCAGTGGTCAGCAGAAGATCGTCGAGAACCTGCAGGTGTTCGTCGAGGCCGCCAAATACCGCGGCGAGCCGCTCGACCACACCCTGCTGCACGGTCCCCCGGGACTGGGCAAGACGACGCTGTCGAACATCATTGCCAACGAGCTGGGCGTGGGCTTCAAGATCACCTCGGGCCCCGTGCTCGACAAGCCCGGCGACCTGGCCGGCATCCTGACCTCGCTCGAGCCCCGCGACGTGCTGTTCATTGACGAAATCCACCGCCTGTCGCCCGTGGTCGAAGAGTATCTCTATTCGGCCATGGAGGACTATCGCATCGACATCATGATCGACAAAGGCCCCTCGGCCCGCTCCATCCAGATCGACCTGAACCCCTTCACGCTGGTCGGCGCCACGACGCGCTCAGGTCTGCTGACGGCGCCGCTGCGCGCCCGCTTCGGCATCAACATGCACCTGGAATACTACGACCCTGAGACGCTCAGCCGCATCATCGAGCGCTCGGCCCACATCCTCGGCGTGCCCATCACTGAGGACGCCAGCTACGAGATTGCCAGCCGTTCGCGCGGCACGCCCCGTATAGCCAACGCCCTGCTGCGGCGCGTGCGCGACTTTGCCCAGGTGCGCGGCACGGGCGCCATCGACACGAAGATCTCGCGCATCGCCCTGCAGGCCCTGAACATCGACAAGTATGGTCTCGACGAGATCGACAACAAGATCCTGCTCACCATCATCGACAAGTTCCGCGGCGGGCCCGTCGGCATCTCGACCATCGCCACCGCCATCGGCGAGGACTCCGGCACCGTCGAGGAGGTCTACGAGCCCTTCCTCATCATGGAGGGATTCATCAAGCGCACCCCCCGCGGCCGCATGGTCACCGAGCTGGCCTACCGCCACTTCGGGCGCAATCCCTACACCGGCGGCATCATGGAGCCGAGCCTCTTTGGCGACTAAATCTTGGGATTTGTAGAACTTTTTTCTACACTCGGATTTGTACTGAGCGAACATGAGGTTTGACTATTCACGTGATAATCAACACGTTGAATAGTCAAATCTCTTTTTTTGTCCCTCATCGCCGAAGCGTCAATTTTTTTGTAATTTTCCTTGACGGTTTCGGAGATTTTTGTAATTTTGCACTATGAAACTAAATCAGATCAAAATGAATTGCTCAATCAGATATATCACCATCGCCGTCGTCGTGCTGCTCACGGCGGCCGGCTGCCGTCGCTCGGGCAGTCATGCACCCTTCACTGAGGCCAGCCGGGCTGCCGTCGATTCGGTGCTGCGGCAGGCCACGACCGTCGACTCGCTGCTGACGATGATCGACCGCTTTGCGCTCGACGACAACCAGCTGGGGCAGATCGTGGCCTACCGCAAGCTGGGCAAGCTCTATCGCGAGCAGAACCACTTCGACCGCGCCATCGACTGCCACAACCGCAGCATCGCCCTGGCCCAGGCCTGCGGCGACACGCTCGAGATGGTCCAGGCCTATAATAACATCGGAACGAACTACCGCCGCATGGGCGAGCTCGAGGAGGCTTCACAGTTCCATCTGCAGGCCGTGCAGCTCTGCCAGGCGATGGGCGACCAGACGAGCGAGACGGCCGTGAAGAACCTTGTCGTGTCGTACAACGGCATCGGCAATGTCTATCTCACCATCGGCTCGCTCCACCAGGCCGACAGCGTGCTGCGCCTGACCCTGGCCGGCGAGCAGCGCTTGGGCAGCAGTCTGGGTCAGGCCATCAACATGGCCAACCTCGGCTCCATCAAGGAGGAGCTGGGGCAGACCGACTCAGCCTGGCACTACTACCGCGAGTCGCTCCGGCTGAACGAGGAGGCCGGCTCCGTGCTGGGACTGTCGCTCTGCCATATCCACTTCGGCGAGCTCTACGAGAAGGATGGACAGCTGGACAAGGCCATCAGCGAACTCCAGACAGCCTACGGACTGATGGCCGACAGTCCCGACGACTGGCACCGGCTCGAGTCGGCGCTCAGCATTGCCCGCCTCTTCATCAGGCAGGGCCGCACGGCTGAGGCGCTCAGCTATCTCGACCCGGCCAGCCTCGTGGCCGACCGCATCGGGTCGCTGGAGCACAAGGCCCAGGTGCACAGCCTCTATGCCACGCTCTACGAGCAGACCGGACAGATGCGCCAGGCCCTCGACCATTACAAGCAGGCACACGTGCTGGCTGACAGCGTGCTCGACCAGCAGACGGTCAGTCAGATTCAGAACATGCGCCTCTCGCTGGAGCGCAGCCGTCGCGAGCACGACGTCAGCATGGCCGAGGAGAACCTGCAGCTGGAGCGGCGTGCCCACTACAACACGATGCTGGCCGCCGTGGCCTTGCTGCTGATGGCCGTGGCCATCATTGCGCTGCTGCTCTATCATGAGCGGGTGCGCAACAACAGTCAGCGCATCACGCAGCAGCTGCTGCAGGCCCGCGAGAACTTCTTCACCAACGTCACCCATGAGTTCCGCACGCCGCTGACCGTCATCCTCGGGCTGGGCCATCAGCTCGAGGAGCAGGACGTCGAGGACATGGCCCAGGTGCGCTCGTCGGCCAAGATGATCGTGCGCCAGGGCAATTCGCTGCTCGGGATGATCAACCAGCTGCTCGACATCTCGAAGGTGCGCTCCGCCATCGGTGCCCCCAAGTGGCGGCATGGCGACATCGTGGCTTTCATCACGATGATCGTCGAGAACTTCCGCCCCTATGCCGACAGCAAGCGCCAGGAGCTCTCCTTCAGTCATTCGCTCACCACGTTCGACATGGACTTCGTGCCCGACTACGTGCAGCGCATCGTCACCAACCTGGTGGGCAACGCCGTGAAGTACACGCCGCCCTACGGCAAGGTCAACGTCACCTTCGAGCAGAGCGGAGCTAACCGCGTGAAGCTGCAGGTCTTCGACACCGGGCGGGGCATCGACGCCAAGAGCCTGTCCCACATCTTCGAGGCTTTCTACCAGGGCGAGAACCATGCCGACGAGATCGGCACCGGCATCGGTCTGTCGCTCGTCCGCCTCGTGGCCGAGGCCATGAACGGCACCGTCAGCGCTGAGAGCGTCGAGGGACAGGGCAGCACGTTCACCGTTCTGCTGCCCGTCAGGACCGAACATGAGGTGCTGCCCCTCGAGAGCATGTCGCTGTCGCCGTTAGAGGGCAACGGACTGGTCGGCGAGCCGGCCGAAGCTCCGGAGCCCGCCGCCGACGCCGGCGACCCGGCGCAGCAGTCCGGCCTGCACATCCTGATCGTCGAGGACAACCAGGACATTGCCTACTACATCGGCATGCACCTGCAGTCAGGCAGCCAGCTGCTCTATGCCCGCAGCGCCGAGGAGGGACTGCAGAAGGCTCAGGAGACGATGCCCGACCTGATCATCACCGACATCATGATGCCCGGCGACATGAACGGCCTTGACCTCTGTCGCAGCATCCGAGGCAATGAGCTGCTGAGCCATATTCCCATCATCATCGTCACGGCCAAGACCACCGAGGCCGACCGCGTGAGGGGACTGGAGGCTGGCGCCGACGCCTACCTCGTAAAGCCCTTCAACTCCGACGAGCTTCTGGTGCGCGTCAGAAAGCTCATGGAGCGTCAGCAGCTGATGCGCCAGCGCTTTGCCCAGATGCCCGACAGCCCCGACGCCGCCGACGGACAGTCATCAGCGACGCCCGTCACGGCCGCCGACCGGCAATGGATGAACAAGCTCATCGACACCGTCTACCGGCTGTCGGCGCAGGGCACCGTCGACATGGAGACCATCGCCCGCGAGATGGCCGTCAGCCGCGCCCAGATGAACCGCAAGATGCTCGCCCTGACTGGCCAGAACTCGTCGACCTACATCATGCGGCTCCGCCTGACGCGGGCCAAGCGTCTGCTGAAGGCCGACGTCAGCATGCCCGTGGGCGACGTGGCGCTACGCTGCGGCTTCGACGACGTCGGCTATTTTAGCCGTGTGTTCAAGCAGACCTTCGGGATGACCCCGTCGCAATATCGCAAAACCATCTAAAAGAACAAAGCACTATGCACATCGGACAGAAAATCAAGGAAGTGATGGACGAGCGCCATGCCTCTGTCGTATACGTGGCCAAGCAGCTGGGCTGCGAGCGCACCAATGTCTATAACATCTTCGTCCGTGAAGACATTAACACACGCCTGTTGCAACAGCTGAGCCGTACGCTCAACTACGACTTCTTCTCGGAACTGTCGAAAGAGACATTCGGGAACAAGCCGACGATTCACTGAAAAAAAGTGCTGCCGAGGCATTGCCAGTTCGGCAAAAATTCGTAACTTTGCAGCTATGAATCAACGTACAGGCATCTTCGTCGGGTCGTTCGACCCCTTCACCGTGGGCCATGATTCCGTCGTGACCCGGGCCCTCCCGCTGTTCGACCGCCTCGTCATCGGCGTCGTCGGCGACCATGTCTCCAAGCCAAACCTCACGCCGGCGGAGGAGCGCATGACAGCCATCAAAGCTATCTACAAGGATGAACCCCGCATTGAAGTGCGCACCTACTACGGGCTGGCTGTCGAGCTGGCCCGCGAGGTCGGCGCCCAGTTCATCGTCAAGGGTGTGCGCTCGGCCAAGGACTTCGAGTACGAGCGCGACCAGGCCGACATCAACCGCCAGCTCAGCGGTGTTGAGACGTTGCTGCTCTATGCTGAGCCGCAGCTCTCGGCCGTCTCGTCGTCGATGGTGCGCGAGCTGAGCCACTTCGGCGTCGACGTCGGTCCTTTTCTGCCGAAAAGGAACATGTAATAATTTAATAATGTAAAAGCCATGATCACATATTCAGCTGAGAACGTGCGGATGCCGGCCATCCGCAAGCGCGAGACAACCCAGTGGATTCGCCGCGTGGCCCAGACCTACGGCAAGCGCGTAGGCGAGGTGGGCTATCTTTTCTGTGACGATGAGCGAATCCTCGAAGTCAACCGCGAATACCTCCAGCACGACTATTACACTGACATCATCACCTTCGACTATTGCGAAGGTGACGAGCTCAATGGCGACCTCGTCATCTCGCTCGACACGGTCCGCTCGAATGCCGAGCAGTTCGGCAAGGACTACGACGAGGAGCTTCATCGTGTCATCATCCACGGCATCCTTCATCTCTGCGGCCTGAACGACAAGGGCCCCGGCGAGCGCGAACTGATGGAGGCCGCCGAGGACCGTGCCCTCGCCCTGCGCTGACTACTGGATCAGTTCGGCCTGGAACGTTTCGTTGAAGAGGTCGACGGTGATGCGGTAGGTGCCCTCGCGGCTGACGTGCCATTTGGTGTCGTCGCCGCCGGTGCGCATACGGGTGCTGCCGAGCAGATCCTCGTCCTGCGTGTAGGGATGGAGCTCCTTGGGGCCCCAGGTCATCTGGCCCTCGAGCTTGAAGCGGCCAGGCTCGACGACGTTGCTGAAGGTGCCCAGACGGCCCGTCCAGGTGAAGACGTAGGGATTGTCGTGGTCGCGCCGGAAGGGCAGCATGTTGTCGCGTTTCCACTCCACATTGTCAGAACCGCCCTCGAAGGCGCTGCCCGCGATGAGCACCTCGTTCCAGGGCAGGAAGAGCTCGCCCGTCAGGGTGCGGCTCGACGTGTTGACGAGCAGGCGGTAGGTGTCCTCCTGGAATGAGACGACCCACCCCTGGCGCGTAGAGTCGGTCGTGGAGACATAGGCCTGTCCGTTGTTCACCAGGTAGGAGTCGACGAGCTGCGGCACCAGGAACTGGGTGGTGCCGGGCTGATAGGTGGCGGTGGTCATGATTTTCAGTTCACCGGCGTTCAGGGGCCCGGCGAACCGGAACTGCCCGTCGGGGCGCCGCTCCAGCTGCACCGGCTCGCCAGCCACGGCCGAGCCTGTTGCCCAAAGGGCTGACTGGGCATGGGCTGATTGGGCTGTCAGGGCTGCAACGATGTTGCAGCTTACGAGACAGAGGGTGGTGATTATGTTCTTGGTCATGGTTGTCCTGTTTTTTTATTTCAGCGATTGATGGTTTTGCGGGCATGGCCGTCGGGGCCGACGGTGATGACGAGGCGCGGCTGGCGGCCGGGCGCGTCGTCGACGACGCGCCCCATCAGGTCGTAGCAACATTGAACATTGAACATTGAACATTGAACATTTTCGATGCCGTCGGTGGCTTCGTCGATGGCAATGAAGAGGCGACTGTTGCAGGACGTGGGCGGGATGCTGACGGTCAGGCGCTGCAGCGGCTCGTCGTAGGTCCAGTCGCTGTGAGGCTGGCCGTTGAGGGTGATGCGCTCCGGTTCCGCGTCGTGGCCGAGGAAGACAACTGTGTATGCCCGTTCAGCGGGCATATCGGCATAGCTGCCCTCGCGCGGCCAGACGGTCAGCGAGCGGGCGAGGCTCGACATGGCCGTCTGCTCAATGCGGGTCGTCGCATATTCGCCGCGGGCATAGCCCTGCGAGTCGCCCTCGTCCTCATAGAGCTGCGTGCTGCCGTTGCCGCCGGGCGCGGCCATCAGGACGAGCTCACCGGACGGCGTCTTGAGGTTGCTCAGGTTGTCGGGATTGCAGGGGACGACGGCGCCCGAGCGGATGAAGTAGGGAATGTCGGTCAGACTATAGCTGCGGCTGACGGTCTGGCCACCGCTGACCACCCGCTGCTGGCAGACGTCGAACCAGCTGCCCTCGGGCAGCCACGTCTGATGATAGGTGTGGAGCCCGTCCTCGGCCTCGGTGACGATGGGCGACACGAGGATGTCGTCGCCGAACATGTACTCGCCCTCGCGGCGGTAGGCCTCCTTCTCCTCCGGCCATTCGTAGTAGAGCGGCCGGCAGATGGAGATGCCCGTGTCGTAGGCCTGTCGGGCGGCCGTGTAGATGTAGGGCATGAGCTGATAGCGCAGTCGGACGGCCTTGAGCATGTCGTCGAAGTTGGGATACATCCAGATGCGGCGCTCGTTGCCGGCCTGGCTGGCGCCGTGGGTGCGCATGATGGGGCTGAAGGCGCCGAACTGCAGCCAGCGGAGCATCAGCTCGGGGTTCTTCTCGCCGATCTGCAGGTGGCCGCCGAGGTCATGGCCCCAGTAGCCGAAGCACACGTTCGATGCCGTGGCGGTGAAGTAAGGCTGGAAGGCCAGCGAACCGTAGGTACCGTAGGTGTCGCCCGAGAAGCCGATGGGGTAGCGGTGGGAGCCCAGTCCGCCCCAGCGGTGGAAGATCATGGGCCGCCGGTCAGGCCGCTGCAGTCGCATGTCGTTGAAGAAGACATGGTTGCACCAGAACGTCTCGCTCAGTCCGTTGACGTAGCCCGAGGTCAGGTTCTGCTGCCAGTCGATCCACCAGAAGTCGACGCCCTGTTGCTCGCGTTCGCGAATAATATGGTGGAAGAAAGAGCGGTAGAAGTCAGGATTCTCCAGGTTCCATGGCACGCGGTCGCCCTGTAGGCCCAGGTCGGCGCGGATGTCGCTGAAGTGCTCCTCGTAGCTGGCAATGCCGTCGGCCGGGTGCAGGTTGAGCGACACCTTCAGTCCCTGCTGGTGCATCCATCGGATGAGCCCCTCCGGGTTGGGGATGAGCGAGCGGTTCCATGTCCATCCCGTCCATCCGTCGAGGTGCCAGTCCATGTCCATGATCATCACGTCGATGGGAATCTGGTGCTGGCGGATCTCATTGCACAGGTTGACGAAGTCCTGCTGCGAGTAGCGCTGGTATTTCGAGTACCAGTAGCCCAGGGCGTAGAGCGGCGGCATCGGCTGCCGGCCCGCAATCATCGTGTAGTCCGTGATGGCGCGCTTATAGTCGTGGCCATAGCCCATGAAGTACCAGTCGACGGCGCGCTTGTCCACCGGCTCGCTCCACCATTCGATGCTGTCCTGCATGCCCTCGAAGGCGAAGGTCGTCGAGCCGTCGCCGCGCAGCGTCTGCGGCGACTCGTCGATGATGGCCCATCCGGCGCGCGAGATGATGCCCTGCTCCATGTCGGGCCTCTGGTTGTCGCCGCTGGCCGTGTCGAGTGTGCGCTTCGTGCCCCGCAGGTTGAGGGCGTCCTCCTTGCCGGGGTACCACGTCACCTGGCGTCCGCCCACGCGGAGCGTCACCTGCAGCACCGTCGGCGACTTCATCGCGGCTGAGATGGTGCCGCCCGTGCGATAGCGCAGCGAGAGCGAGTCGGTGTCGATGTAGAGATAGCCGCCCTCCTCGCGGGTGGTGAACTGCGGCACGGGCAGCCGCCGGTTGACGACGGCGAACGTGGCGCGGTCCTCAAACTTCTGCGTCGTGCTGAACTGGATGCGGATCATCTGCGGCGTGAGCACCGTGAAGCGGGCGCGCCCCGACGTGACCACGGCTGCTGGGTCGGCCACGGGGTCCTGGGTCGCGGCGGTCTGTCCCATTGAGGTCATCATCAGGGTTGCCAATGTGATGGTCGTTAATAGTCGTTTCATTCGGTTTAATGGTTTTGTCGGTGCAAAGTTACGCTTTTTCGCGCGTACGCATGCACAATTAAATAAAAGTATAAGCAAAATGCGTAGAGAAGTGCCGGATGGCAGTCGTCGAAATTCATGGTCAAAAACTAAAAAACGGCGCTTTTTGAAGGTAATATAGGGGTATATTACTTTCAAGAAGCGCCGTTTTGCCTCCAGAGAAGCACCGCTTTGGTTGCTGAGAAGCACCGCTTTGAATGCAGAGAAACGCCGCTTCGTTCAGTAATGCCAGATGCTGCACCGCCCGTTGTATAATGATTGTAAAACGGCGGCAGCGCTTAGGTTTCCTTTATACAAACCGGGCGGCGGAAAAATGTAAGCATCTGATTATCAGTGGTGTTCAGGTTTGTATTTCCCGGAAACGGTTATACAATCCTTTTTTTTGCGCCCGCTACGCGCGAATATGCTTAACTTTGCAGTCGGAAACTAAAAACTTTTAGCTATATGATGAAACAACAAGTTCGTAAGTTTTGCTTCAGGGCAGCGGCGGCCAGCCTCCCTCTGCTCTGCCTCGCAGCCATGCTGACGGCCGGCCCCGCGCTGACCTCGGCTGCTGCGGCCACTCAGCAACAGGCTGAGACCCAGGTGACCGGACTGGTGACCGACCAGCAGAAACAGCCGCTCATCGGCGTCACCGTCACCGTCGTCGGCACCGAGACGCGTGCCATCACCGACTTCGACGGCATGTTCAAGATCATGGCCCCGTCGCGGGCCAGCACCGAACTGGAGTTCTCCTATATGGGCTTCAAGAAGAAGGTGGTGAAGGTGAACGGCGCCAAGCTGCTCAACGTTCAGATGGACGAGGACGCCAACGAGTTCCAGGAGGTCGTCGTCACGGGCTACAGCTCGCAGAAGAAAGCCTCCATCATCGGCTCCATCGAGACCATCAAGCCCGCCGAGCTGCAGTTCGGCACTACGCGTACCATATCTAATAACCTGGCCGGTAAGCTTTCGGGCGTCATCGGCATCCAGCGCTCCGGCGAGCCCGGCTACGACGACTCCAACTTCTGGATCCGCGGCATCTCGACCTTCTCGGGCAGCAACAAGCCGCTGATCCTCGTCGACGGCGTGGAGCGCGACCTCGACAATGTCGACGTGGCCGAAATCGAGTCGTTCTCGGTGCTGAAGGATGCTTCCGCCTCGGCCATGTACGGTGTGCGCGGCGCCAACGGCGTCATCGTCATCACCACCAAGCGCGGCAAGATCGGCGCCCCGCAGGTGAGCTTCCACGTGGAGCACTCCATCAACCAGCCCACGCAGCTGCCCGAGTTCCTCAACGCGCCGGACTACATGACCCTGCTCAACGAGCTGGCCCTGCAGGACGGCACGGCACAGCCCTTCACCCAGCAGCAGATCGACCGCACCCGGTCGGGCTACGACCCTGACCTCTATCCCAACGTGAACTGGGTGGACGCCATCACCAAGGACTATGCCTACACCACGCGCGGCAACCTCGACATCAGCGGCGGCTCCGACTTCCTGCGCTACTCCATCGTGGCCTCCTACTTCAAGGAGGGCGGCATTCTGGAGCAGGACAAGAACCTCATCGTCGACAATGCCACCAACAACCAGCAGTTTAACCTGCGCACCAACATCGACATGGACGTGACGAAGACGACGCTGCTGCGCGTAAACATCGGCGGCTACCTGAACCGCTTCAAGAAGCAGCGCTGCAACACCGACGATGCCTTCGGCGAGGCCTTCCGCACGCTGCCCTTCGTACATCCCGCACGCTACAGCGACGGCGCCATCCCCAAGATCTCGAACCGCGCCAACCCCTGGCAGACGGTCACCCAGCAGGGCTACGACTTCATCACGTCGTCGAAGATCCAG
This sequence comes from Prevotella sp., assembly GCA_017458195.1. Taxonomy (GTDB): domain Bacteria; phylum Bacteroidota; class Bacteroidia; order Bacteroidales; family Bacteroidaceae; genus Prevotella. Next base: position 5,212 of record JAFTGI010000135.1, on the reverse strand, counting down.
ACGCTCTTCAGCGTCGAGCAGGACCTGGGTGCACTGACGCCCGGACTGAAGGCCAAGGGCCTGTTCAGCTTCGACCGCTGGAACCGCTCGCGCCGCAGCCGCACGGCCAACCCCGGCACCGTCTTCCCCGCCACGGGGCGCGACGAGGAGGGCAACCTCATCTACGCGCAGTTTGAGACCGGCGACGAGTCGATGGGCTCCGAGCAGGGCACGGAATACGGCAATACGCGCGTCTACTTCGAGGCCGACCTGATGTACAACCGCCGCTTCGGCAAGACCGACGTCGACGCCCTGCTGCTCTATAACCAGCAGGCCTACGACGACGGCAGCATCCAGGACTACCGCAAGCAGGGCATCGCCGGCCGGCTGTCGGCCACCTACGACGACCGCTACGTGGCTGAGTTCAACTTCGGCTACAACGGCTCGGAGAACTTCGCCAAGGGCAAGCGCTTCGGATTCTTCCCCTCGTTTGCCGTCGGCTGGCTGCTCAGCGAGGAGCCCTTTATGGCCTCGATGAAGCAGACCTTCAACAAGATCAAGTTCCGCGCCTCGATCGGTCAGGCCGGTGACGACAACATCGGCGGACGCCGCTTTGCCTACCTTGGCACGCTCTACACCGGACAAGAGGGCTACACCTGGGGCACCACGGGGCAGCGCTCCTACAGCGGCATCACCGAGGGTGACATCGGCGTGAGCAACCTGACCTGGGAGACCGTGACGAAGAAGAACCTGGGCTTCGAGCTGGGCCTCTGGAATATGCTCGACTTCAACTTCGACCTGTTCCAGGAGAAGCGCAAGGACATTTTCATGCAGCGCAGCATCGTGCCCACGCAGAGCGGCTTCGTGCAGGCGCCATGGGCCAACTTCGGCAAGGTGACCAACAAGGGCGTCGAGATGACCCTCAACTTCCATAAGCAGTGGAACCGCGACTGGTTCACTTCGGCCTACGGCAACTTCACCTACGCCAAGAACCGCGTCGACGAGAAGGACGAGCCCGAAGTGCTGAAGGGCACCCACCGCTCGCAGACCGGACGCTCGATGAACGAGCTCTGGGGCCTCGTGGCCGAGCGCCTGTTCACGGCTGACGACTTCAATGCCGACGGTACGCTCAAGGAGGGCATCCCCTCGCAGGACGGCGTCGGCGCCGTGACCCTCCATCCTGGCGACATCAAATATGTCGACGTCAACGGCGACAATGCCATCACCGAGCAGGACGAGGGCTACATCGGCGGCACCGAGGATCCGCGCATCGTCTATGGCTTCGGCGGCGTCGTGAGCTATAAGAACGTCGACCTGAACTTCTTCTTCCAGGGCTCAGGCGACCTCTATCGCATCATCGGTCAGCAGCCTTACTTCCTGCCCGGCGGCGGCACCACCACCGAGGGCAACGCCTATGCCACCAACATCGACGACCGCTGGACCGACGCCAATCCTGATCCCTATGCCTTCTGGCCCCGCCTGTCGTATGGCCCCAACGTGAACAACTACCGCCGCTCGACGTGGTGGAAGAAGAACATGAGCTTCCTGCGCTGCAAGACCATCGAGGTGGGCTACACCTTCCCCAAGTCGTGGTTTGAGAGCTTCTACGTGAAGAGCTGCCGCGTCTTCGTAAGCGGCAACAACCTCTTCTGCCTCTCGTCGTTCAAGCTCTGGGACCCCGAGCTGGGCACCAACGACGGCCTGAAGTACCCCATGAACCGCTCCGTCATGTTCGGAATTGATGTGAACTTCTAAGCCCACCCCCGACCCCTCCCCAAGGGAGGGGAGGTGGTCAGACTTGCTAACTGAATTAAGAATAAAAAGAAATACTATATTATGAAAACGATATATAAAATAAAGAAAACGGTAAAGTCATCACTGGTATGGCTCTGTGCTATCTTAGCCCCCCTCCCTTGGGGAGGGGTGGGGGTGGGCTTGTCCTCCTGCTCCGACTATCTGGACAAGGAGCCCGACACTGAGCTGACAACTGATATGGTGTTCGAGAACCGCGACAAGGTGTATTCGTGGCTGAGCTACGTCTACAATATCATCCACAACCCCGACAAGTGGGCACTCACGGCCGACGGCTACGAGGTGTTCGCCGACGACATGACGGCCTCCGTGCGCTGGCAGCAGTGGGACTGGGGCGGCGTCATCCCCAAGATCCACGGCCAGTGGACTATCAACTCGACCTGGGGCGGCAACCTCTGGCACATGATGCCGCGCTACATCCGCCACGGCTATATCTTCCGCGACATGGTCAAGGCCATGCCCGACCACGACCTGCCGCAGTCGGAGATCGACAACATGAAGAACGAGATCAAGTTCCTCACGGCCTACGGCTGGTGGCAGATGGCCGAGAACTACGGCGGCATCCCCTTCAAGCCCGACTATATCGCCCCGACCGACTTCACGCTGGCCGAGCTGATGGTGGGCCAGTCGAAGTTCGACGACGTCGTCGACTACTGCGACAAGCAGATGCTGGACGCCGCCATGGCCCTGCCCGCCGTCTACGACGATCCGTCGAAGTACGGCCGCGTCAACCGCATCATGGCGCTCACCGTCCGCTCGCGCATGCTCCTCTTTGCCGCCAGCCCCCTGGTGAACGGCAACCCGTGGTATGGCCCGGCTCAGGCCAACTACGTCAACGACCAGGGTGAGCTCATCTTCAACCCCGACTACGACCCGGGCAAGTGGATCAAGGCCGCCGACGCCTGCAAGCTTGTCATCGACGAGGCCGAGCAGGCTGGCTATGCCCTCTACACCGAGGCTGGCCCCAGCGGCAATATCGACCCCTTCATGTCGACCTACAACGTGCACATCAAGCGCTGGAGCGAGGGCAACCACGAGATCACCTTCCCCGTGACCAAGGGCAACTCGTATCGCGACACCTACCTGCGCGTCACTTCCGTCCGCGAATATGGCGGCGGCAACGGACTGGGCGTCTATCAGGGTCTCGTCGATGCCTTCTTCACCAAGAACGGACTGCCCATCAGCGATCCTAACTCGGGCTACGTCGAGGACGGTTTTTCGACGGTCATCGAGAGCCGCGCCGACGAGACCTCATGGGAATACGGCACGGGCAAGGCCGGCGAGGTGACCGCCCGCGGCACCTACAACATGTACTGCAACCGCGAGCCGCGCTTCTACAACGCCGTCTCGTTCCACGGTGCATGGCTGGCCGTCGGACAGCGCAAGTATGCCTTCTTCATGAACGGTCGCGACAACGTGCAGACCTCGTCGCCTCACGATGCCCCGCAGAACGGCTACCTGGCCCGCAAGGCCCTCAACGTGCTCGACAACTACCTGACGGGCGCCATCACCGACCGCCAGGGCTTCACCTATCGTCTGGCCTTCACCTATCTCGACTATGCTGAGGCTGTCAATGAGGCTTACGACGACGCCACCCACCGCCTGGATGCCCTGAAATACCTCAACCGCATCCGCGAGCGTGCCGGTGTGCGCCAGTACACCTTCGACCCCGTGGCCGTCGATGATCCCGACTACATCCAGATTCAGAACACGCAGGCCGACGTGCGCCGCGTGGTGCGCATGGAGCGCCGCGTGGAGCTATGCTGCGAAAACAACCGCTGGTACGACATCCGCCGCTGGATGGAGGCTGAGAGCCTGCCCGAGATGACGGGTGACTGCTACGGCATGAACTTCCAGGGCCGCAACCAGGCTGAGTTCTTCCGTCGCACCGTCTTCGACACCCGCGTCTGGAAGCGCCAGTACTACTGGATGCCCATCTACATCGACGAGTACGAAAAGAATCCCAACCTGCGCGAGGCCCCCTTCTGGCCCGACCCGAAGCAGGGAGCCATTGAGGAAGAATAAGGCCCACAAGCCCCAACAGACCCACCCCCGGCCCCTCCCTGTGAGGGAGGGGAGTAAATACACTTACAATAAAAAAGAACGAATATGAGAAAGATATTTCAGAGAACAAGGAGCTTGATATATATGCTCCTCCCCCTGGCAATGGGAATGACATCCTGCAACGAGGACCCGGAATACTTCGAGCTGAAGACCTATCCCGACGAGATGCACGTCAAGAGCTCGGTTGAGAGCATTGTCCTGAACAAGGGCATCGCCGACCAGACGGCACTGACCCTCACCTGGGACAAGGCCACCAGTCCCGTCTCGGCCACCGACGAGGTGACCTATAAGGTGTGCTTCTACCCCACGTCGGTCAAGGACAACAAGTCGGAGTACATCGACTGCGGCACCAACACGCAGCTGTCGCTCACCCACGACGAGCTCAACTCCATCGTGGCCCGCATGGCCCTGCCCGGCGAGGCCATCCGCGTGACGGCGCAGGTGCTCTCCAATGTGCACAATGAGCAGCGCTACGTGAAGCCCGAGGTGTCGACCGTCGAGTTCACGGCCACCGGCTACGAGAAGTATCCGGCCTACCTCTATATGAACATCACCACCGCTGAGGGCATCAAGTCGACGCAGCGCTTAGAGCAGCGACAGCTCGGCACGGGCATCTACGAGGTGACGTTCAACATGGTGCCCTGCACCTACTACTTCACCACGAGCGAGGAAGCCTATCCCGCCTACGGACAGGCCGATGGCGAGACGATGGCTTACGTCACCGAGGGCGACGTCACGCCCTTCACCAGCACGGTCAGCGGTCAGCGCACCGTCATCGTCGACACCAACCAGCCTTACAACGACTGTCGCGTGCTCGACATCGTGCAGCTGCCCCAGAACCGCATGTGGATCGTCGGCGACGGCTGCTCCATCGGCTGGAATCCCAACAACTCGCAGGGCATGTTCGAGATGGTGGGCAGCCAGCGCGAGCCCTGGATCTGGGCCTGGACGGGCGAGTTCATCCCTGCGAAGGACGGCACTGAGGGCACGTTCAAGATAGGTCTGGAGTCAGGCTACGACGGTCTGTTCTTCTTCGCCCCGACTAACAATGCCGACCCCACCACCGACCACGGCATCGACGGTCCGCGCACGCAGGGCGGCAGCGACAACAAGTGGCTCGTGCCAGCCACCGCCGCCGGCAAGTACACGCTGAAGGTCTACCTTCTGGCCACCGACCTGCACACCAGTTTCGAACCGGCTAATTAAAGTTTCGGAGCTACGGGGGCCCGGGGGACAGCCTCTTCGAGGCCGAGTGTACGAGGATAGTTTCTGTGGTACGGTGGTGCGGAGGTGCGGAGGTGCGGGGGGGCGGAGGTACGGAGGTGCGGGGGTGCGGAGGTGCGAAGGTACGGGGGTG
>JAFTGI010000134.1 GCA_017458195.1 Prevotella sp. | reverse complement strand
TTTGAAAATAATATAAAATAAAGATATATGGCAACGATGAAACAAAACCTTAGATGCCTATTATATAACAAGGTGTTACTGACGGCAATGCTGTTGCATCTACCCTTCTGTTACTATTTACTCCCCTCCCTGCAGGGAGGGACCGGGAGTGGGTCTTGTTTTGCCCAGAACGAGCAGGGCGACGTCACCCTCACCGTGACGCCCGTCCAGAGCGTGCTGCCCCCGCAGGCCGGCAAGTACGTCGACAACCTGGGCCGCTATTTCAACGTGACCGTCATCAACAACACCGACGTGCAGCAGAACCTCTACTTCGGCGTGCAGATACAGCAGAAGTTCCCCAACGACGTGCTGTGGATGTCGACCGACGTCGAGACGATGCACATGCCGCATAACCCCATCGTGCTCTCGCCCAACCAGCACAAGACGCTCAACTCCATCGAGCTGAAGCACCTCTTCGACCACTACGACTCTCACGACATCTTCATCCGCGAGGGCCGCTACAAGAATATCCTCGACTCCGAGTTCGGACTCCTCGACGAAGGCCAGTACGAGCTGCAGCTGACGGCCTACAAGTGGGACGTCACTCTGTCGACGCCCGTCGTGATGAACAACCAGACCGACGGCGTGGCCCTCTTCAACATCTGCTACGAGGCCGAGCCCCCCGTGTTCCTGAACCCCATCCGCGCCACTGAGCCCGACGGACTGAGCAACCTCGCCGTCACCAAGATCGACAAGAACCAGGCCCAGATCAAGTTCGACTGGACGCAGCCCACGCTCAACTGCAACGCCACGATGGTGCAGTTCCGCTATCGCATCCGCTTCGTTGAGCTCGGCTCGATGATGCCCGACGAGGCCATGGAGGAAAACACCATCACCTTCCTCGAGAAGAAAGAGTTGCTGACCCCCACCTACACCATCCCCACTCCCTACGTCAACCAGATGATAGCCGACACCGCTGCCTACGGCAAGATCTACGCCATGCAGGTGACGGCCTACACCCCCTACCAGAGCCAGAACTCGCTCAACGTCACCATGATCAAGAACGAGGGCAAGAGCGACATCTTCCTCTTCCAGCTCTATGACCCGACGCAAGAATCAGAAGACATCGCAGCAGAAGCAGAAGACGATGATGCCAATGCAAAGATTGGCCCTCTATATACCTTTGAGCAGCCCACGCTGACGTCGCCGCAATTCCCTTCCAACATGGGCCGATATGTGTTCCTTGGCGACAGCATCAAGGTTGAATGGCGCAAGGCATGGTTCGCCGGCGGCAAGGGTGAACGTCAGGACACCGTAAAATTCGAGTACACCGTAAACCTCTATACCGGCAATTCGGCTGACAGCCGCGAGACCATCATTAAGACTGCGAAGCCATTCTATTCGAAGACCACCAAGGACCTCTCGCACATCATCTACTGGGACTCCATCAAGACAAAGCCGAACACCGGCGACTACTGCCTCGTGCGCGTCACGGCCAAGCCCACCAACAAGCCCGACAGCATCTTCCAGATGCAGGGCGACTCGCTCAACATCAAGGACTTCGCCTTCACCAACCACTTCGACGAGACCTACCAGTGCGGCAGCAACACGGCCGTGGTCGAGAACAAGACCATCATCACCGAGAAGCCCGAGGCCGGCACACGCTACAAGATCGGACAATGGAACCTGGAACTCATCGACGAGCCTTCGCGCCCGCTCGAATACGACAAGGACAACCACACGCTCACGGGCTTCGGCCGCGTCGAATGGAGCTGCATGCAGCCTAAAGCCTACATCGCCGTGAAGTTCGAAGGGCTGAAGGTGAACACCGACGGCATCGTCTTCGACGGTGTCTGCAAGACCTACGCCAAGAGCAGCCAGAAGATCGACGGCACCGAGTTCACCGACGAACAGATCGTCGACTCGCTCTTCTCGTCCGCCAGCCTCGACAACATCTTCGGAGCGCTGTCGGTGCCCGAAGATGTGCGCGACCGCGTCACGGGCTATGCCGAGGGCCAGGCCACCAGCCTGGCCAAGAGCTACAACCTCGGCAAATACTACACGCAGTACAAGAAGGCTGAAAACACCTGGGAAAACTGGCAGAAGGGCGACCTGGGCGACCTCTACTTCCCCTTCGAGGCCCCCGACGAGATCAAGAAGTACCTGCCCAAGGACTTCAGCCTGCAGATCGGCAACATGACCTTCTCGCCGTCGTATGCCGTGATGAACCTCATCGGAGCCATCACCCTGCCAAACAGCGACGTCTGGGAAGATCAGGACGTGCTCGTCTTCGGAGCACCGCGCCTCTGCATCTCGCCCGACCGCTTCTTCCCTGAGGACGGTGTGCTCGCCCTGCTGAGCAACTTCGTCATCAGCGACCCGTCGAGCGACTTCAAGCTCGTCTTCAAGGCACCCTCCGACCCGCTCAACCCCGTCTCGAAGGACGGCTGCTTCATCAAGTGGGAGAACGACGAGTTCGAGGCCCTCGGCCTGGAGATAGCCATGACCATCCCCAACACCAAGCGCGTCGTCGACGGCAAGCCGAAGGACGACGTGCCCGCACTGCTTGACCTGTGGACCGTCATCGCCGCCGGCTCTGAGTCGTCGTGCGACTTCATCGCCGAAGGCACGATGACCCCGTTCCAGGTCAACGACCTGCCCGACTGGACCTTCACCGTGGGCAATCAGGTCGTCTTCGACCACCATCTGGAACAGAACGGCAAGAACATGCCCGACATGAACACCGTGATGAAGTGGACCAGCGACGCCTACGACCTCAAGCAGGTGACCTGCTACTCCAGCTGGGATGCCTGGCAGGGCGTCTTCATCGACAAGATCAGCGTGCAGTTCCCCAAGTGGGCAGTCCTCGGCAACGGCGATGAGGGCGTAGAGATCGGCGGTCAGCAGATGCTCTTCGACGCCTCGGGCGCCACCGGACAGTTCTTCGCCAAGAACCTCCTCGACGCCGAGACCGGCCGCTGCGGCGGCTGGAAGTTCTCCATCGACGAGGCTAACGTGCAGATTGTGCAGAACAACTTCGACCATTGCACCTTCAAGGGTGGCATCGGCGTGCCCCTGCTCGGCAAGGTATCACAGGAAAAGGCCGGCGACGAGGCCGCCAAGAAGGACGGCTCCAAGGACAGCGGCAAGGGCGGCTCCAAGGGCAGCACCGACAAGAAGGACGGCGACAAGGGCAAGGAGGAAGACAAGCCTCAGGAAACCGACATCGAATACTTCTGTCAGATCCGCAACCTGACCGACCCGGAACTGACCGACACCATCTACACCTACGAGAAGGACCGCAACACCGGTGAGGACAAGAAGATCAAGCATGTCCGCAGAAAATACCACGAGGACAAGGCTCGCTACGGCTACGTCTTCAGCACCGACAATGCCGACAAGGCCAAGCTGGGCCTCAACTTCTTCCTGGCCGACCTGACGCTGCTGCCCGGACAGACCTACTTCCTCGTCGAGGCAGTCGACAGCGTCATCGACGGCAAGGACGACCAATACACGCAGGTGGAGCTCTGTCTGGCCGGCGACATCACCATCGCGGGCATTGACGGCAACAAATCCGAAGACGAACAGAGCGACTTCGCCAAGCGCGTGAAAGAAATCAACGACGCCTTGCAGCTGCCGCTGAAGATGCCCGGCATCCACTTCGCCAAGATGCGCCTGTCGAACAAGGCGCTCGACCAATGGAAGAACCTGGGCATCGACCCCCTCAACCACCATCAGCAGGGCATCGCCGCCCAGGAGGCGTGGGAGAAGGAGAACAAAAAGCTCTATGAGTTCACCGCCGGCAAGGAAATCGAGATCAGCGAGGACTGCTACTTCAACTACGGCGAATGGTCGCTGGCCTCCGACCGCAAGAAGATCGGGCCCTTCTCGTTCAACCTCGAGAAGTTTGAGCCCAGCATGGTCGGCGACAGCCTGCGACTCGACATCAAGGGCGACATCGGCCTCGTCGAGGATAAGATCTGCGTCGGCGCCGGCGTGGTCATCTCTGCCAACCTCCACAAGGAGGGAAGCATCTCCGAATGGTATATCTCCGACGGCGACGTGGCGTTCCGCAGCCTGAAGCTCGACCTCGACTTCACAGCCCTCCACCTGAAGGGAGAGCTCGAGATTGGCGACGACGGCGAGGGCAACGACGGCTATGCCGGATCGCTCGACATCGACGTCACCGGCCTGTTCTCGCTGAACTGCGCCGGCGGCTACTTCAACCACCGGGCCACCGACGCCGAAAAGGACCAGATCAAGAAGGTGGTCGACGAGGAGGCCAAGGCCCACGTGGAGCAGGCCAAGAAGAACGGCAAGGGCTCCACCGACTACAACTATTACTACAATCAATATCTCAACACCGACACCGTCTACTCGTGGGGCTACTTCACCATCAGCGTGGCCAGCGAGGCGGGCATCCGCTTCGACCCCATCGTCATCAACCGCATCAGCGGCGGCTTCTACTTCAGCTGTAAGCCACAGGCGGCCAACGGAGCCTCAAAGGACAGCCCCGACAAGCTGGCGGCCAAGCCCAAGCCCTACTACGGCATGATCGGCATCGCCTTCGGCATGGGCATGTCAACCTCGGCCGGCGAGAAGACGCTCAGTGCCGACGTTGACCTGCTCGTGGTCTACGACCGCAAGAACAGCTGTCTCTCAACCTTCAAGTTCGACGGCAATGTCCAGGCCCTGGGAGGCATGATCAACAGCGACGTGCGCCTCGTCTACGAGAACAGCAAGGACGGGGCCGGCAACACGCTTGAGCGCTACCTCTGTCTGAACATCACCGTCGAGGCCGGCTGGGACGCCTCAAAGATCTCGGATGCCGTCAACGAGCTCAACGCCAGCCTCGAGTCCATCAAGGATAAGCTCGACGAGTTCCAGAGCGAGGTCGACGGAATCATGAAGAAGGTGGAGTCGTCGCCGCTGCAGAACCTCGCCAGCTTCTCCGGCGACTACGACCCGGAGAAGACGGCAAAGGAGGAAGCCAAGAAGACCGACGCAGAAAAGAAGAAAGAAGAAAAGGAAGAGGAGAAGAAGGAGGAACAATTGGGCACCTTCGGCAAGGTCGAGGTACCCCTCGAGCTGAAGATCACGTGGAAGGAGCGCAACCTGCCTGAATACGACACGCCGAAGTGGCACCTCTACGTCGGCGAGCCCTCCAAGGACAAGCGCTGCCACTTCACCTACCTGAAGTTCGATAGCAAAGTGTGCAGCGCCGACATCGGGGCTGACGCCTACCTCTGCCTCGGCAATGAGCTGCCCGGCAACGGCCAGCTGCCCGAGATTCCCTCGAAGATCACCGAGTTCCTCAACGGCCACAAGCAAGCCGGCACCGACATGGGCGCCGACATGACGAAGTTGGAGAACTCGCGCAAGCGGGCCGCCAGCCGCATGCTCAACCCCAACAGCCTGACCGGCGGCGTCATGGTTGGCGCCTCCGCATGGGGCAACATCAGCATCGACCTCGGACTCATCTATGGCAGCCTCGACGCCCTCGCTGGCTTCGATGCCGCACTGATCAACTACGGCGACAACGCCGTCTGCATGAACACGTTCTCATCCATGGGCAAGAACGGCTGGTACGCCATGGGCCAGCTCTACGCCTACCTGGCTGCCGACCTCGGCATACGCATCAAGATCGGCTCGCTCATCAACGAAAATGTGACGCTCATCAATGCCGGCATCGGCGGCGTCCTCGAGATGGGTCTGCCCAACCCGAGCTGGGTTGAAGGTCAGGCACGCGTAAAGATGAGCTTCCTCGGCGGACTGTTCAGCATCAACAAGAAGTTTGAGTTTGCCGCCGGCGACCACTGCGTGCCCTTCAAGGGCAACGCCCTCGACGGCTTCGAGATGTTCCAGAACGTCAACCTCGGCTCCGACAGCCTCTATGAGGCCTGGTATAAGCCCGAGTTTGCCATCTCGGCCAGCGACGTCAGCCGCATGACGTTCACCACCAACACCTCCATCGGCAGCCACTATCGCCTCGTCGATCCCTCGTATGCCGGCGACATGGGCAAAGAGCTCTATGAAGACTTCAGCGGCACGGCCGAAGAACTCGACTCGCTGAAGAACCTGGCCGGCATGATGGCCTCGCGCACCTACGTGTTCGACATCGATCAGAACACCAACGAACACGACATGAAGATGGGCGTGCGCCTCTTCGACCTCGGCGACATCACGACTTGGCTTAAATTAGCAGGCGATGACGGCAATATGAGTGAGGAGGACTTCTACAAGGCTCTGGGGGCCGTCGATTGGAACGACGTCCTTAAACCACAAGGCCGCGAGGGAGGCTTGAACGTCGGCGACGGACTTTACGGCACCTTCCTGCAATACATCGCTTCGGCCTGCCAGAAGCGCGAGAACACCGTCTGCGAGACCTCATGGGCCATGTGGGGCAGAGACCACAGCAACACGCGGAAAGGCAATGCACCTCTGCACAAGAGCGTGACGGGCAGCTTCGATGAAGTCATCAGCACCAACAACCTCTACGATAACTCCAGTTTCGGCTACACTGCCCTTAAGAATACGTATAAGAAGGAAGTCGACGTCAGCTTCCGCGAGGACAAGGGCACCTTCTTCCATCTCAACAACATTAAAGTTGAGCCGGGCAACTGCTATGTACTTGTGCTCAGTGCCGATGCCTACGAGATTGAAAACGGCGAGCGCGTATGGGCAGCCTATGTCAACACCGATGGCGGCAAGGAAGATCCCGAATACATCAAATGGCGACAGTCGAAGCTTTGGTTCTTCCGTGTGAAGCGCAAAAGTGAGGACACAGTCATTGGCGACTCCCTCCGCCACATCGAGCCCTACGTGGCCCTGGCCTATCCGTCGGTCGACGGCACGAAGGTGACCAGCGGCAGCGAAGGCTACACCACGGCCTACATCAATGACATCATGCACCCCACCATCGCCCTGAACCGCGACCTCTCGACGTCGCTTCCGAAAGATAAGATGAAGTGGGTGCTCACAGCCTATAAGGCCAGCGAATACAATCCCGAGGACTCCACCATCTGGCGAGAGGTCCAGACGCGCGATGTCAAGTACGTGACTGGCAACAATTGCGTCAACCTCGAGCCCACGACGGCCTTCAACCGCATCAGCAAGTTCACGGCTGGTGCTTCGAAGGAGAACTACGACTTCAGCGACGAGCTCTACCACCTGCAGCTCACCTACACCTACCATCACGTGACATGGAAGGACGCAACGCACATGCAAGTGGTGAGTGAAAAGCCAGACAGCACACGCTGCCTCGTCGACCTCTGGCTGACCGCTGCGCCGCACGACGTCACCGTCAAGGGCATGAGCGGAAAGCAGGACGACTCATGGAAGTCGACTACCAATGCGGCCATCACCGGCGAAATCCTGCCATACTCGCTGCCCTTCGTGGGAGCCCGCCCGACAGCAAGCCCCACCATCAACGCGCACAACAGTGACGACATGCAGTATGTCTATAGGAATGCCAGTGACAATGGCACACCGTGGCGTCTGATGGATCCTTACCTCTACATGGCCTATCTTTCGAAATTCACGTTCATCGGTGACCGCACTTTCAAAAAGTACGGTTTCGACGACGCATACATCCCGTTTGCCTCAGAGTCGCTCACCTTCGAGCGCAACGGCACCGTTGTCAACAGCAACTTCATCAAGGACGAGGAGATGGATTTAAATTATAGCAAATCTATCTGGAATCTGCGCAACGAGATGTACGACACATGGAACACCTGGTATTACAACCATCCCGAGAGCACGGTAGAATGGCCGTTGCCGTCGCTTGCCAAGACGGCAGGCGGACTAACCATTGCCAACCAAGATCTCAAGGTGTCGACAGTAACGCCCCTCAACCTCATGCTGATAGGCGACCGCAAGGAGATGCGTCTGGCTGAGCTCTTGGCAGATTTCGCTGCACCCTACTACGTGGCAGAGGTGCTGAACAACAAGCTTCGCACACTTGCCGGCGAGCTATGGAGCCGATTCACGAAGAGCCTCACCTTCGATTCCAACGGTATTCCGACAAAATTCGACAGCGATGGTCTCAACGAAAAGGTAAAGCTGTGGAACAGCCTGCATCGTGGACAATATGTCGAGGTAGGACACCGCGGTGTGACTGTGCGCGTGCCCTACTATCAGTTGCCGCTCATCTTCGGTGGCTGTTTCGCCGGGCCCAAGATGCCCACGCCGCGCTACAAGGGGCTGACCCTCAGCTCGGGCGACCGAGGCTTCACTTCGTCGATTGGCAGCGGTGAGTGGAAGGACAATGTCTTCAACGGTAAAGAAAGCCGCTGGGCCGTCTACCACTCGAACTTGTTGTTCTTCCGCCTTTTGGGCAGTGACTACACCACGGGGGCCACTCGTCCTGAGGTCTTCGCCCGCGATGGCTGGGACGAATGCTTCCCCTACCCCATGGATTCCGATAGAAAGATGGAAATCCAGCACGACAACTTCCAAAGGAAGCCTGCTTTGGCAGGAGTCACCAAGTTCAAGGCGATAACCTATCGTGTGGACGCCTTCGACCTTACCACCGGCGAATACAAGTTGCTCAATCGTGGCGGTGGCCCATACAAAGAAGAAATCGAGATTGGCTCCGGAAAAGACATTGCCAACTTGTCAGAGCTTGACGACCTTGTCTTCGAAGGCAGCTTGACGACGTCCGTCTATCTGGAGAGCGAGCAGATGCAGGCGATTTATACTGCCGACAACAAGACGATGACCATCGTCTTCTCTAATCTGCGTTATCAGAAAGGCAACACTCTGAACGGCCACAGCATCACTAACATTTGGAATGGCTCAGACTTCGACAAGCTCGCTTGGAGAGGTGAGTCGGGCATCAGCGGAGAGCTGGAGACCGTGGTGTTCGACAAGACGCTGGCTAATGCCAAACTGACGTCAACAGCCAACTGGTTTAACGGTTGCCGCAAGCTGAAAACGCTGAAAGACCTCAAGAATCTGAAGATGACCAACGTCACCGACATGAGCGACATGTTCGCTTATTGCGAGTCGATGACGTCGTTCGACTTCTCCGATCTCGACACCCGCAATGTTACTAATATGAGTGGCATGCTGAGAGGCTGCAACGTCAATCAGTACAGAAGATTCAAAGGTCTGAACACCAGCAAAGTGACAGACATGTCGTTCATGTTTGCCGACTGTCCTGAGGTATCTATCCCCAAAGACTTCGATACGCATAACGTGACCACAATGGAGTCGATGTTCGAGAACTGCGGAGGATTATACATCGATCTCTCCTATCTAAACACTGCAAAAGTGAAGAATATGCGCCGCATGTTCTATGGTAATCCGTCGTGGATCCTTGACCTCAACTCTTTCACAGCCGAGAGTGTCACCAACACCGAGGAAATGTTTGCCAACACATCATTCAGAACTCTGAAGTTGGAGAACTTCCATGCTAACAAGAAAGTGACAAAATATGAGAACATGTTCGCAGGCATGAACACGACTAATCTCTATAATATCATTATTGCATGGGATCTGAAGCAGGAAATCAAGGACCAGCTGCCGACAACTCCTACAGAGACCACACCGCCGGTTCAGCTCCTCCACGTGATGAACGACGCCAATCAGGAGCAGCTGCTGTTCCTCATCAGCAATACAGAATACAAGGCTGGCTACAAGGGCAACGTCGTGGGTACGAACACTTACAAGAACGTCACCGTGAAGAGTGTTTGGGGGGCCACCGACATGCAGAACTACGCCAGCTACCCAGCATGGAACTCTGTGGCAGCCAACGTCAAACGCATCATCATCGACCCGTCGTTCACGTGGTCGCCGAAGACGATGCAGTACTGGTTCTCCGGCTTTAGCAATGTAACCGCTATTGATGGACTCAACAACCTGAACACGAAGAAAGTCCAGCAGATGAACCACATGTTCGCTTCATGTTCTTCCTTGACGTCGCTCGACCTCAGCAGCTTCAACACTGAGGCAGTGACCCGCATGGACCACATGTTCGACGGCTGTAAGGCCCTGAAAGTGATTACTGTGGGCAATCAGTTCACGACACAGAATGTGCAGGACATGAGCTACATGTTCAATGATTGCGCCAACTTCCAAATGATGACTACGTCCGACAACTCGTTTGCTATGCTCGACACGCGCAGCGCACAGAAGATGGCAGGCATGTTCAAAGGTTGCGAAACTCTGGACGAATGGCTCAGCGAAGCCGTCACACACTTCCAGACTGACAATGTGGACGACATGCGCGAGATGTTCCAAACCTGTTCGTCGGTTAAGGAACTCGACCTCACTGGTTTCGACACGAAGCTCGTGAAATGTATGGACAGGATGTTAAATGACTGCAAAGCTGTCACGCTCATCAACCTGGCAAGCTTCAAGACACCGAGCCTGACCAGCGCCTGGGAATTTGGACCGTCAGTAACGCAAATAGTGAAAAGGCCTGGCCAAACCCAAAGTTCCGGTGTGGTGCAGCAGTTGGCTGCTGGCGACATTGTCCACACAGGCAGCAGTGCAACCATCTACGTGCCCTACGACATCAGTAAGCTCATCTATCCTGACCAACTCGGTAAAACTGACATTTACCCGAACGTCAAGGTGCTCTATCCTGCAAAGGTGCTGCTCGTTGGCAACGACGCTTCTGAGCTAATCTTCACCAACACGACAACTTCCTACAAGGTTGGAGACTCCTACTACGGCAAACCCATCAAGCAGATGTGGGCTGACATGAACCTGATGTTCAGTGGCAATCCCACTTGGGTGCAGCAGAAGACCATCACCACCGTGACCTTCGAACCGTCGTTCGTACAGGTCTATCCCACCAGTCTGGAGGCATGGTTCAAGGGATTAGACAAGCTGAAGACCATCAATGGCATCGAATACCTCTCAACGA
The DNA here is from genome assembly GCA_017458195.1 of Prevotella sp. Taxonomy (GTDB): domain Bacteria; phylum Bacteroidota; class Bacteroidia; order Bacteroidales; family Bacteroidaceae; genus Prevotella. Next base: position 4,704 of record JAFTGI010000134.1, on the reverse strand, counting down.
GCAGTGTTAAGACCATGGCCCAGATGTTTGCCGGCTGCAGCAGTCTCACCGAGATTGACCTGTCGCACTTCGCCTGCGGTAAGGTCACCGATATGTCGGAGATGTTCAGCGGCTGTAGCTCGCTGCGCACTATTAATCTCTCTGATCTCGATTCGCGCGTGCTCACTACCACGGCTTCGATGTTCAAAGACTGCAGCCAGCTGTCCGAGGTGAAGATGGACAACTTCAAAGCACAGAAGCTCACTGACATTTCCGACATGTTCAATGGGTGCACGTCGCTCATGTCGCTCGACTTCAGTTCACTGAAGACATCGGACATCGTCACTCTCAGGTACGGTTCGTCCTCTATTGCTAACCTCACGAACATGGAGCGCACCTTCAACCGCTGCGAGCGCTTATCAAAGCTGACTATTGGCAATGAAGTCAACTTATCCAGTGTTGCCTCCTGCTCGGCATTCAATAGGGTGGCCGACCTGATGGTGGTGGTGAAATCAGAATCCAAGCGTGAAAGCATTCGTAACATCTTCGTCAACAAGCTCGGATTTGAAGAGGGCACCACCGGCTACTTCTATGGTCTCAGCAGTGACGACGATGCGGCCGTCCCACAGGTCATCTGGACGGAAGGCAACACCACGCTGACCTTCTTCTACGGCAAGGAGCACCCGGCTGGTAGTACATTCCACGGACAGACTGTGACCACCGCATGGACTGGCGACGACGTGACCAACGCTCCGGCAACAAGTAAGGCTGCAGGCTGGTGGGCTCCATGGACGGAGACCGTCCACAACCTGGTGACCGACGTCGTCATCGATCCTTCGTTTGCTGAGGTCAGGCCAAAGAGTACCGCAGGCTGGTTTGATGTGATGGCCAAAGTCAAGGAGATTGTCGGTCTGAAGTATCTGAATACTTCTGAGGTGGAATACATGATGGGCATGTTCTATGGCTGTAATGAACTGCGAACGCTCGACCTCTCGAACTTCAACACCGCAAAGGTCAAGCGCATGGACTTCATGTTCGGCAGCCACTACTATCTGACCGAACTCGACCTAAGCAGCTTTGTCACTGACAATGTGGAGAACATGAAGAACATGTTCTATCGTCTTGTTGCACTCGAGAAACTGGACATCTCCAACTTCAACACCGAGAAGGTCACAAATGCAGACTACATGCTGTATAGCTCACCGAAGGAAATCATTGTCGGGCCGAGTTTCATCCTCAGTTCGATGGCTACGAAGGCCAAGAATGCTTTCATGAGCACCTACAAGAATGGCGTATGCATCAACACCAAGGGTGCTAACAGAATCAGAATTAACCTAGTGAAGTCGTCTCTCATCAATGGGTTAGGCTTCGACGAGACCAAGAACGGCGCTATCTACGAAGATTCGCAGATGACGGCACAGGCCATCTGGACGTCAGACAACACCACGCTCACGTTCTACTACGGACGTCCGATGAAACAGGGCGATACCTTCAACGGAAAGACCGTCACGCAAGTGTGGAGCGGCACTGATGTTACGGCAACGCCCGTCATCGACGAAAAGACGCCGTGGACGGATGTCGTATCAGCCAAGGTAACTACCGTCGTGTTCGACAAGTCGTTTGCCGAAGTCAGGCCTAAGAGCTTGGCATGCTGGTTTGCATACGACGTAGGACTAACGTCAATCGAAGACATCGCCTACTTGAATACGTCGGAGGCAACAACAATGTACGGGATGTTCGGGTTTTGCATGAAGTTGTCTACAATAGATGTGACTCATTTTGACACCGGGAACGTCGAAGATATGTCGAGAATGTTCTGGTACGATGCCCAGTTGACTGCTCTTGACGTGAGCCAGTTCAATACCAGCAAGGTAACCAGCTTCTTGTCTATGTTCACTGGCTTGACGGCATTGAAAGAACTCAACGTATCAGGCTTTAACACTGGAAATGCGGTCGATATGGCAGGTATGTTCCATAATTGTAAGAGTCTCACATCTTTGGATGTCAGCAGGTTTAACACTGCTAAGGTGACATCTATGGCTAACATGTTCGAAGGTTGTGAAAATCTGACGAGTATTTTTGCAAGCAATTTCGACACCGGCAATGTGACCCAATTTGACTATATGTTCAGTAATTGCAGTTCCTGCAGTGTTATCGATGTCAGTAAATTCAACACAGCCAATGCAACGTCCTTCGCCAGCATGTTCAGTGATTGCACGAATCTGCAAGAGGTAGACATCAGCGGATTCAAGACTTCGTCAGCAACGAGAATGGACTATATGTTCCTCAATTGTAAGAATCTGACGAAAGTGACTAACAGCACCAACGTTTATGACAACCTGCACTTTGACGGCACCAATCTTACGAACATCGGCCATATGTTCGAAGGTTGCAGTTCATATAAGCAGAGTCTCAACTTATACATTACCCCATCTACAAAGCTGAGCTCAATGAACAGCGTGTTCAAGGGGTGTGGCATAAATTGGATAGTACTCTTCTTCGACACCTCAAATGTAACAGATGTCCGGAGTCTTTTCCAGGATTGTCAAAATCTGCTTTCGGTTACAGTGACAGACAAGTTCAGTATGGAAAAGGTCAAGACCTATAATACTAATGTCTTCACAGGAGCAGGTACTTCTGTTAACCAATTCATAATTCACATCCCCATGACCAATTCTGACTATTACGTGGAGCAATTGCGAAAAATCGGATTCACGAGTTCAATTGGCAGCATACAAAAGTATAAATAGAATCCTTCAGATATGATGAACAGGAAGAAAACAATCATAAGCGCACTGCTGCTGGCCGGCGCAATGACGGCCGGCGCACAGGTAAACGACTCTACGGCACTGGGGAATGAGGCCTCGGAGCATAACCCGCACACGACGGTGAAGCGCGAAAGGGTGTTCCCGCTGGTGACGACGAAGATTAAGTTGCTCACGCGAACCTACGGCGACAGCATCGTGCTGCGCTGGGCGGCCGAGGACTACGTGTCGTGGAAATACCTCGCTGACTACGGCGTGAACGTGCTGCGCGTGGCCCACGACGGGCGCCAGGGACTGAACATCGACACGCTGGCCTACGCACTGAAACCGCTCTCGCTGGAGCAGTTCCGCGCGAAGTATCCGCCGACGGACTCGCTGGCCATGGTGCCGCAGGGCGTGCTCTACGGCGACGCCGAGAACCGCCATTCGGAGCCCGAGGGCACGATGGGACGCACGCTGGAGGACAATGCCGACCAGGACATCTCCTACGGCTTCGCGATGCTCGTGGCAGAATGGCGCAAGGACCTGGCTGAGGACATGGCCGTCCGACTGACCGACCGCAACGTCAAGCCGGGCATGACCTACGACTACTACGTGCAGCCCACCGTCTGGGAGAACAACGGCCGTCTGATCTTCGAGCCGGGCGTGGCCGAGGAGGTGGTGAACAACCCCTACACGCCGAAGGCCTTCGACCCCGTGGTGGTCGACTCGCTGTCGAACCCGATGACGCTGACGCTGGGCTGGTGGGACCATGAGTATTCGAGCTATGAGGTGGAGCGCCGCATGGTGAGCACGCTGAAGGGCGAGCCGGTCAGCCAGGACTGGCAGCGCGTCACGCCGAAGCCCTACGTCTCGATGGTGGAGCAGCCCGAGGGCGAGGACTACCGACTGATAGGCGACTCGGTGCCGGAGCTGGGCATCTATGAATACCGCATCCTGGGCTACGACGCCTTTGCCGACCTCAGCGCCCCGACGCAGAACCACCGCATCGTCGTGCGCGACGTGGCAGCGCCGTCGGCACCCGTCCTGAAGCGGATCGTGCTGGAGCGTCCCGTCGATGACGACCCGATGGCGAAGGTCATCGCTCACATCATCTGGGAGAAGGACGGGCTGGAGGACGACCTCGTCGGCTATTGCATCAACTATGCCAGTGCCCGCAGCACCGGCGGCGAGTGGGTGCTGCTCAACGACGACATGATTGCCCCGCAGGACACGATGTTCAGCGTCGACATGACGGGCAAGTCGACGGGCATGGTCTACATCTCGGCCTTCGACGACTCGGGCAACCAGAGCCGCTCGTTCATCCAGCAGATAGAGCTGCGCGACTACAAGGTGCCCGACATGCCTGACTCGCTCACGGCTACCATCCAGATGCCCAAGGCGGACTCGCTGCAGGCATTGAACAGGAAGTGGGCTTACGTCATCCTGAAATGGCAGCCCTGCGCCGACAACGACATCGACTACTACGACATCGCTTTTGCCAACGACACTACCCACACGTTCATCATCCGCAACCAGGGCGGCATCCGAGAGACGTGGTTCCTCGACTCGCTGGCCCTCGACGTTAACCAGAAGTACATCTACTATCAGGTGAGGGCCGTCGACTATTCGACGAACATCGGTCCGTGGAGCCCCTGGATCCAGGTGACCCGACCGCACGTCACCCCGCCGACAGTGCCCCACCTGGAGCGGTCGACAAGCAAAGATGAGGAGGGCATCCACATGGAGTGGGTCATCGGTACGGATGCCGACATGGAGTATCACCAGGCCTACCGCCGACTGGGCGAGGATGGCGAATGGGAACTGATTGGGCGCTACGACCACGACTCGCTCAAGGCGCACAACTACACCATCGTCATCAACGACCGCCCGACTTACGACCGGCAGCAGCGCTATTACTACTACGTGGAGTCGTTCAACTCGTCGCCCTTCACCTCGAAGAGCCTGGCCGTGAGTTTCC
>JAFTGI010000133.1 GCA_017458195.1 Prevotella sp. | reverse complement strand
CTCGACGGTGCCGTGGCCACCTATTCGGCTGCCGACGGCGTACAGCCCCAGTCGGAGACCGTCTGGCGCCAGGCTGACAAGTACAATGTGCCGCGTATCGGCTACGTGAACAAGATGGACCGTTCGGGCGCCGACTTCTTCGAGACCGTGCAGCAGATGCGCGACATCCTCGGAGCCAACCCCGTGGTGATCCAGGTGCCCATCGGCGCTGAGGAGAACTTCAAGGGTGTGGTCGACCTCATCAAGATGAAGGCCATCCTGTGGCACGACGAGACCATGGGTGCTGAATACGACGTCGAGGACATCCCGTCGGATCTCATCGACGAGTGCGACGAGTGGCGCAACAAGCTGCTCGAGGCCGCCGCTGAGTACGACGAGGCCCTCATGGAGAAATATTTCGACGATCCCGCATCGATTACTGAGGCTGAGCTGATTGCTGCCATCCGCAAGGGTACGTGCTCCATGCAGTGCACCCCGATGGTGTGCGGTTCGTCCTACAAGAACAAGGGCGTTCAGCCGCTGCTCGACTATGTCTGCGCATTCCTTCCCGCTCCTGTTGACACGGAGGCCGTCATCGGCACCAACCCCAACACCGAGGAGGAAGAGGGCCGCAAGCCCAGCGAGGACGAGCCCACCGCAGCCCTGGCCTTCAAGATTGCCACTGACCCCTACATGGGCCGACTGGTCTTCTTCCGTGTCTATTCGGGCTCGGTCAAGGCCGGTTCCTATGTGTTCAATCCCCGTTCAGGCAAGAAGGAGCGCATCAGCCGCCTCTTCCAGATGAACTCCAACAAGGAGATCCCCATGGACTCGATCGACGCCGGCGACATCGGTGCAGGCGTGGGCTTCAAGGACATCCGCACAGGCGACACCCTCTGCGACGAGGAGAAGCCCATCGTGCTGGAGTCGATGACCTTCCCCGACACGGTGATCTCGATTGCCGTTGAGCCGAAGTCGCAGGCCGACATCGCCAAGCTCGACAACGGACTGGCCAAGCTGGCCGAGGAAGACCCCACGTTCACCGTCCGCACCGACGAGCAGTCGGGCCAGACCATCATCTCCGGTATGGGTGAGCTCCACCTCGACATCATCATTGACCGTCTGAAGCGCGAGTTCAAGGTGGAGTGCAACCAGGGCAAGCCTCAGGTGAACTATAAGGAAGCCATCACCAAGACTGTCGAAATCGACGAGACCTACAAGAAGCAGTCGGGCGGTCGAGGCAAGTATGCCAAGATGCTCGTGCAGGTAGGCCCGGTCGATGAGGACTATGACGTGAAGACCAATGGCGGTCTGCAGTTCGTCAACGAAGTCAAGGGTGGTAACATCCCCAAGGAGTTCATCCCCAGCAGTCAGAAGGGCTTTGAGGCAGCCATGAAGAACGGTATCCTCGGTGGCTATCCCATGGATTCACTCAAGGTGACCGTCGTAGATGGTGGTTTCCATCCCGTCGACTCCGACCAGCTGTCGTTCGAGATTGCAGCCCAGATGGCCTACAAGGAGGCTTGCGCCAAGGCTAAGCCCGTGCTGATGGAGCCCATCATGAAGCTCGAAGTCGTGACCCCCGAGGAGAACATGGGTGACGTGATCGGCGACCTCAACAAGCGTCGCGGTCAGGTCGAGGGCATGGACGAGGCCCGCAGCGGTGCCCGCGTCGTGAAGGCTCAGGTGCCCCTCAGCGAGATGTTCGGCTACGTCACTGCACTGCGTACAATCACCTCCGGCCGTGCCACCAGTTCCATGGAGTACGACCACCATGCACCCCTGAGCAGCTCGATTGCCAAGGCCGTGCTTGAGGAAGTGAAGGGTCGCGCTGATTTGGTATAGCATATCAACAGCATAGCAACAGGAATCCCGGAATCATCACTGATGGTTTCGGGATTCCTTTTTTTATTTCATTTTTATGCGAATTGAAAATAATTCGCGATTTTCGCTTCCACTTTTGCGGTTTTTCGGCTTCTTTTTTGTATCTTTGCAGCCACAAAGGCATCTTTAGAAACTAATCAGCATGACAATAACTAAAATGAGAACTGCTACAACTTGTTTGCTCGTCCTGCTTTTGCTGACTTCCACAGCCGTCGTGCAGGGGCAGACTGCTATCATCAAGGAGCAGCCTGCCGGTCGGGTCGTCAGCATGTCGAAGCGCACAATGGCCGCTTCTGTGGTCAGCACGCCCAGCGGCACCGTGCCCGAAACGAACGCGATGGACTACATGATCAGTACCCTCGTCGAGGGCGACGACGGCAACCTCTATCTTAAGAATCCCTTCACATATTATCACACGAACTCCTGGGTGAAGCTCGACCACGTGGACGGCGACAGGTACGTCATCCACACGCCTCAGGCCATCTATCAGCAGGGCAACAGCACGTTCTATCTGGGCAAGATCTGCCTGCTGAGCATGAAGGACTACGACGACCAGCAGTTTGCCGACCCGCCTGCCGACGAACCTGACATTGAGTTCATCTACAAAGACGGTGTGCTGTCGCAGGTGACCGAGAAGATCTGGTCGTTCGACAGCTACGGCAATTCCGTCGAGATGGATGCCTCGCCCATCCTGGCATTGGTGAGTCCGGCCTATTCCACTCGCGGCTATAGCAACAGTTGGACAGGCTACGGCGACTACAACCTGCGGCTGACGCCCGTGACCGACGAGCAGACCATGCTGCCCGAGGGCGCTGAGGTTGAGTCTTTCAATATGTCCTTCCGGCAAGGCGAAGATCTCTATCAGACCTTTGTCGAAATGGCTTTCGTGGGCGACGATGTCTACATGAATGCCTTCAAGGACGAGATGCCCGACGCCTGGGCTAAGGGCACGATCCATGGCAACCGCGTGACTTTCAAGTCCGGCCAGTACTTAGGCCCGTATATCAATGCGCCGATTTCAAAGAACCGCGCACTCTATGCACACCTCTATTTCATTACCGGTGCCTACGATGTCGCCCTGCGCAACAATGGCGACGGCGGCTATTACATGACCGACGACATCACGTTCTACTATGATGCTGTCAAGCGTGAGCTTGACTGCGACAACGGGATGTTCACCATCAACGCCGGTAAGGACTACCTGAACTACCTCGTCATGTACGACATGCCCCTGCTCACGCCTTTCGTCGAGACCATTGCCGGCCTGCGCGACCCGGAGTTCGTCACGAATGAGTGTGTCAAGGCCGGAAGCGGTGTTTGGGTCGGTGGCTTCGGCTCGCTCAACTTCTATCTCTACGACACCGACCAGGAGGGCACGTTGCTCGACCAGTCGCGGCTGACCTACACCATCTACGACCAGGACATCCCGATTGAGATTGACGGAAAGACCGAGCTGCCATTCACGTTTGACCTCGACGGCGACCCGCTGTGGAGCGGGGCCACCAACCAGGGGCGCGAGGTGAGCTATTATTTCCTTGACAAGGCGATGAACGACCACGTGCTCAGCGTCCAACTGAAGTATGTCGACTCAAAAGGAAACGTCTATCTGTCAAACCGCGTCGGCTACGACTATGCCACCGGTAGCGTGGTCAATGGCATCCGCCATGCGAGGGCCGAAGCTCAGCGTCCCGACTGCTTCGACCTGCAGGGCCGGAGCCTCGGCCAGCCCCGCAAGGGACTGAACATCGTGCGTGGCGACGACGGGAAAATCATGAAACTCTTTGTAAAATAAGCATATCTGACAATAATAATGAGACAACGAATCTCTCACATATTCACCATAGGCCTTGCGGCGATGCTCCTCTTTCCGCTGGGGCTCCATGCCCAGCTGAACAGCAACACCACGATGTATGGCATCTTCCAGCGCTCGTCAAGCACCTTTCTCGGCAAGGGCAAGCTGGCCGGCAACCCCATGCAACTGACCAGCATCCTGTCGAGTCTGCTCGACCCGTCCATCGCGAACGTCAACTGCGCTGCCTACATTGACGGCGTCATCTATACGCTGTATGCCAACCCGATAGCCTATGACTACACCCACACCTACGAGCTGCACAGGTTCAATGCCATGACGGGCGAAATCATCGGCACCACCGAGCAGGTGTCGCCCATCTACGTCAGCGAGGCTCAGGCCACTGACCCGCTGACGGGCCTGTCGTGGGGACGCTTCGCAGGCAATCTTGCCGGCGACCGCTGGGAGATAGCCTGCGTGGACTATCGCACGATGGAGCGGCGCGCCGTCGGACAAGCCCGCCGCACCTATCTCTGCATGGGCATGACCACGTCGCAGGAACTCTATGGCGTCGGCAAGGACGGCTGGCTCTATCGCATCAGTACCGTCGACGGCACCGACACGCCTGTCGGCGAGCTTGGCATCAGCAACTACATCGACGACGCCGGGCTCAGCTATCACATCACTGGAGCAGTTAACCCCGACGACAATCACTTCTACATGACCTTTGCCGACCTTGACCTGAACTGCTCCGTGCTGGACGTCGACCTCTCGACCGGCCGTGCTACGACCGTGACGACCTTCAACGAACCAACGCTGGCCCTCGTGACGTTCTTCCCCGAGCACAATGCCGAGGACGGCACGCCGGCCGGTGTCAGCGATGCCACAGCCGATTTCGACACCGCCACCCTGACAGGCCATGTGACGTTCAAGCTGCCCACGCTGACCTACGACGGTGAAGTGCTCCTCGGCGGGCTCGACTATGAGGTCAAAGCCGACGGGCGCGTCATGGCCTCAGGCAGCGGAAGTCCCGGACAGCTCATCACAACCACCGACTTCACGTTCCAGACGGAAGGACTGCACGGCATAGAGATTGTGGCGTCAAACTATAACGGCCCGGGCGTCCACACGTTCCTGACCGTGTATGTCGGTGTCGACTGCCCCTCTGCACCCGCCGGAGTCAGTGCCAAGCTCAGCGAGGCAACCGGCACCGTAAATGTCTCCTGGCAGGTGCCGCAAGGCATTAACGGCGGCAAGGTAGGGCAGATGACCTACACCGTCACTCGCTATCCCGACAATGAGGTTATCGCAACGGGGCTGAACACCACAGCCTTCACCGACCAGCTTGACATCCGTCGCGACGTTCAGGGCTTCACCTATGGCGTGAAAGCCGTCAACAGCCTTTACACCGGCGACGAGGGCCTGAGCAACAAGGTGGTCTACGGTGCCCCCCTCGACGTGCCGTACAAGGCTGATTTCAACGAGGCTGCCCTCTTTACGACGATTGACGTGAAGGGTGACGGCAAGTCGTTCTCGACCTCCAAGTCGAGCAGTGCAGTCCTCATGGGACAGTATCATGGCAGCGGCATCGTCAATGCAGGCGAGATGGACGACTGGCTCCTTACGCCCACCATCAACCTCACGGCTGGCAAGACCTATCGGTTCTCAATCCCGCAGTATCTGCATCCCGCCATGAAACTCAACATCGCCTACGGCAGTGAGGCTACGGCCGCGGCAATGACGGGCCCGATCGTGACCGACATGACTCTGAAGAACGTCACCGACTGGGACCAGCTGACCGTCGACTTCCAGGTGGAGGCTACGGGGGCTTATCACATCGGTCTGCACGCCGTCAACAGCGAGCGCACTTCGCGTGGCTTGTATATCCGCAATACCTTCACACTTGAGGAAGTGACGGGCGACAACGTGCCCAATGCCCCGACGCAGCTGACCGCAACCGGCGGCAGCCAGGGAGCGAAGACCGTTCACATCACGTGCGTGGCACCGACGAAGACCGTCAAGGGCGATGACATCACGGCGCCGCTCACCATCCGTGTCTTCTATCGCAACCGCATCGTTGCCACTGAGGAGAATGTCGCTCCCGGGCAGACCGCGGCCATCGACTACGCCAATGAATACATGGCCGACGGATTCAATGACTTCTCCGTCACAGCCACTAATGCCGAGGGCAACAGTGCCGCTGCGACTACGCGGACGTACGTCGGAGTTGACGTGCCCGTGATGAGCGGTGCCGTCACTGTGACCGACGACATCGAGGCTCAGATTATTAGCTGGCAGCCGGTGGCATCGCTTGGCGCCAACGGATTCTATGTCAATCCCGACGATGTGGAATATATTATTTACGACGTCGTCAGCAGGGGCGCTGGCGACGACGATGCCGTTTCCTACGACGAGATAGCCCGCGTGAAAGGTGTCACGACATTCCGATACGACGACATTACCAACCAGGGCACTCAGTATGCCACATACAAAGGCGTGCGGGCGGTCAACAGGTGCGGACAGAGCAGCGTCGTCCGCTCGTCGGCGCTCATCAAGGGCGCTCCCTACAACCTGCCGTTCAATGAAACCCTGGAGGGCGGACAGACCAACGGCAAGCTGTGGTGGACCGAGGAACAAGGCACCACGACGTCGCCCGCCATTGGCGACGACTCCTACGACTCCAACAGCGGATGCTTCACCTGGACTGCTGGAGCCAACGACGAGCGCGTGAGCCTCGTCACGGGAAAGATTTCACTCCGCGGAGCCACCAACCGCCCCGTGGTGAGCTATGCTTACTTCGGTGAGGTGGGCGACCGGACCACTATCGCTGTTTATGCCGTCACTCCCGACGGCGCAAGCCACCTCGTCGGCGAGCGCATCCAGATGGAGCGTCTCAAGGGCGACGACCAGTGGCGCACGGCCATGGCAGACCTCAGTGAGTTCAAGGCTGAGGAGTATGTCATGATTAAGTTCGTGCTCACTGCCGGTCGGCGCAATGAGACCGTGAAACTTGATGCCATCAGCATCTATAATATCCTGCAGTACAATCTTTCGCTCGCACTCACGGCGCCTGCCAAGCTCAAGGCTGGCACCGAGGGGCAGGTCAGCATCGCCGTGCGTAATACGGGTGACAATCCCGTGAATTCATTCACGGTGAGGCTTGCCGTCGACGACGAGGAAGTGTTCGCTGAGACTGTCAGCGAGACCCTTGAGTCGCAGGAACTGCACGTTGTGACCACGACCTATCACCCCTCGTCGGACAGCGAGGCCGCCACGGTCTACCTGCTGGCTGAGGTTACGACCGACATCGACCTCGACGAGGACGACGACTGGATGGAGACCGAAGTCGACATTCTCGAGGCCACGGCCGCTCAGCCGCTGAACGTACAGTTGACCGGGCAGACGCTGACATGGCAGTCGCCGGGCGAGACCGCAGAGAGCATCACCGAGACCTTCGACGACTTCACGACCTATGACAACGCCGGCATATCCGAGACGCAGCGCATGGGCTACCTCAACGACTGGCTTGTCATCGACGGCGACCGCGAGGAGTCGCAGAACTTCACGGTCAGCTATCCCGGCCGGAAACTCTTTGCACCCCAGTCGTGGATGGTGTGGAACGCCACCACGCGCAGCAGCGAGACCCCGTCGTCCACCTACACGCAGCAATATCTCGTGTCGCTCAACCCCGGGCTTGAGACGGCCGACGACTGGCTCATATCCCCGCTGCTCAGCGGCAATGCGCAGACCGTTACCTTCCGCCTGAACTCCTTAGGCGATCCCGACCTGGAGCCCATGCCGGGCATCATCGAGATTCTCTACTCCACCGCCCCCGTGCTCAGCGGTTCCGCCGCTGCGATCATCGCCACCTTCCAGAGCCTTAAGATTGTCAATGCAACCTTCAGCTGGCAGACTGTCAGCGTCGACCTGCCCGCCGGGGCACGTCATTTTGCCATCCGCAACGTGTCGACCGACGGCATGGGCGTGGCAGTGGCCCTCGTCAGCTACGAGCAAGGGCGCCCGGCTCCCGTTTCCTTCAATGTCTACGGCGATGCGGCGCTGCTGGCCAACGTCCCGGCTACCGGCGAACTCACTTATGCCACTTCCGGAACGGCGTCCGTCTACGCCGTCTCAGCCGTCTATGCCAACGGTGAGGAGTCGAAGACCGTCGCTGCCAATGACACGCAGGGCATCACCGACACCCAGTGTACGATGAACGATCTGCCAGGCACAATGTCCTACGACCTGCAGGGCCGCCCGGCAACAAAGCCCACGGCCAAGGGCGTGCTCATCACCAAAGGGAAGAAAATAATCATCCGATAGTGTTTTTATCCACTTTATTATTAACTAATTAAATTTTAAACCAACATGAAAAAGCATTTACTTAGATCGTTGCTTGTGGGCGTCATGACGCTCGCAGCTACAGGTGCTTGGGCTGCGGAGACTTGGGATTTCACCAACTCCTCCGTCTGGGGGAGCGTTGCTCTGCCTACAGCCGACAACAATTCCTACTCGTACAATGCGAGTGGCGAGGCAGCTGAGACCGGCAATGTCGTTACCTTCTACAGTACGACAGGTGCCATTGTCCACCCCAACACGCAAACCAATGGTATTGGTTTCAGTACGGTTGGCTCAACGTCTGACCACTATGTGAAGGTGACGGTGCCCGCAGGCTATGCAGCCAGCGTCACTGCCTACGTGTCCAGCAACCGTAACGTGTCGGTCACATTTGGTGACAGGACCGACAAGTATTCTGCCAACTGGGCTGATGTTACTAAGGACTATGACAACACTTCCGGTACTGAGGCCGTCGACTTGTACATCTATGCTTCGGCAAATGCAGGTGGCGCAGCTCAGGCACCTTACCTGAGGAAGATTGTCCTGACAAGTGCTGTGCCCGTCGTCACCAACTATGTTGACGAGGAAGGCAACACCCTCGCACCTTCCGTGACGGAGTTTGTTGAGGTCGGTGTAAGCTTCACGCCCACCTACACGTCGCCCCTCTACGTCAGCGACAATGATCCTTTCACCTACACCTACAAGAGCGGTGCAGAGCCGACGACCATCAGCGGTGCTACGACTTTCACTATTGTCTATAGCAAGGCCGACCGTCCCACCTACACCATCACGACTGTCAAGAACTACGGCGAGAAGTCGGAGTCAGTTGACGCTACGGTCTATGAGGGTGCCAACTACACCTACTATTATCCTAAGTTCGTCCTTGACGGCACAACGCTCTATCAGTATTCGTCGTCGACGGATGCAAATGCCAACACAACCTACTGGACCAGTACGCTTAGCAATGTCAAGGCCGACGCCAGCTACACGCTCACTTACACAGCCAAGGAAGGCATCTGCATCTATTATTCCGAGGGCGAAGACATTGAAGGCGCTTCCCTCTATGAAAATTCCACCTTCGTGGCAAGAAGCTCGAACGGCGGTATTGGCGTGGTTGAAGCAGCTACGCTGACGACCCTGCCCGCTGGCACCTATACGCTGACTGCCCGCATCATTGGCCGTGCCGACCGCTCCGTTGACTTCTTCACTGGTTCTACTTCAGGCACTAATATCCTGAACGCCGGTTCCGGCACGACAGGAAACGAGAGCACGAGCGAGGAGTTCACTCTGGGCGAGGCTACTGCTATCGTCGCTAATGGTGGTTATGTCACGACCTCTGAGAATGGTCATGGTATCGACTATGTCTACATTATGGCCAAAGCAGCCGTGAAGGGCGTTGACGTCACCGTCACAGAGATTGCCGACACCATTGAGGCCGACAACGATCTCGTCGTGAAGGTTAAGGTTAAGAACATCGGCACCGAGGCTATTGAGCGTCTGAATGTCAAGGCTCAGACCGACCTGTTCGGTGAGGAGTTCGACGACTGGAGCGGCAGCAGCGTGCGTGTTGACAACCTCGCCGCAGGCGAGGAGCGTGAGGTCACCGTGACCCTCGCAGAGGTAGGCTATGACGAGGATGCTGATGAAGATCCTGCCGAGAAGCCTTTCAATGTGAAGATTATCGCAACCATCTACGGTGAGGGCATCTCCTTCGAGTCGGTGCCTCAGTCTGTTACGCTTGTTCCTGCCCAGCCCAAGGTGACTGTCACTGTCACTGAGATTGCTGAGACGATCGTGGAGAACGAGAACCTCGTTGTGAAGGTGACCCTGAAGAACGAAGGCACTGTCGACATTGAGCGCCTAAACGTGAAGGCCCAGACCGACCTGTTCGGCGAATATGACGACTGGCTTGGCAGCAACGTGCGCGTTGACAACCTCGCCGCCGGTGAGGAGCGCGAGGTCGTTGTGACCCTCGAGGAAGTCGGCTTCGATGAGGATGCCGAGGAAGATCCCGCTGAGAAGACCTTCAACGTGAAGATTCTTGCCACGGTCTATGGTCAGGGCATCGTCTTCGAGTCAGAGCCCCAGGCCGTCACTCTGACGCCTGCTCCCGCAGAGCCTCTGGTGACCGTCACTGTCACTGAGATTGCCGAGACCGTCGTGGAGAACGAGAACCTTGTTGTGAAGGTGACCCTGAAGAACGAAGGCACTGTCGACATCGAGCGCCTGAACGTGAAGGCCCAGACCGACCTGTTCGGCGAATATGATGACTGGTATGGCAGCAGCGTACGCGTTGACAACCTCGCCGCCGGTGAGGAGCGCGAGATCGTTGTGACCCTCGAGGAGGTAGGCTACGACGAGGATGCCGAAGAGGATCCTGCAGAGCTGACCTTCAACGTGAAGATCGTGGCCACCATCTACGGCCAGGGCATCAGCTTCGAGTCGGAGCCGCAGGCCGTCACCCTGACGCCTGCTGGTGAACCCGCTGCCACCGCTACTGTGACTTATGCCATCGAGGCTGGCCAGAGCTTCACCTCTGGTCAGACTGTCGAGGTGAAGGACGGCGACGAAGTCGTGGCTACCATCACCTACGGTGAGGCTGGCACAAAGGTGGCAGACTCTAACGCCTATGCTGACTTCGCAGCTGCCACCGCTGACGGTCATATTGATGGCTTCGAGGCCTTCACTGGAGGTAACGGCGAGAACGGCAACAAGCCCGGCGGCACCTTCTACACCATCGTTCCCAAGTATGACGGTGAGATTGAGGTCGGCGTCGTACTGAATGCTGACAAGGCCTTCTACGTCGTTGAGGACGGCACGGCTCTGGATGAATATAACGGCAAGAAGGTCACCGAGAAGTACTATGGCACCTTCAAGTTCGACGTCAAGGCTAACAAGAGCTACAAGGTCTACTGCTCCGGTTCTAAGCTCGGCTTCTACGGCTTCAACTACACGTATGAGAAGTCCGACGACACCGTTGGCATCAGCTCCGTGAGGATGACCGTGAACGACGGCGTTGCCTACAACCTGAATGGCCAGAAGGTCCAGACCCTGATGAAGGGTGGCCTCTACATCATCAACGGCAAGAAGGTTGTGGTGAAGTAATAATATCTGACAGATAAGTATTCAAAGAGGGTACTTCATCATCAAGATTCAATTTCGTACATCGGCCCTGTACGTTTTGTACATT
This sequence comes from Prevotella sp., assembly GCA_017458195.1. Lineage (GTDB taxonomy): Bacteria > Bacteroidota > Bacteroidia > Bacteroidales > Bacteroidaceae > Prevotella. The sequence continues at coordinate 3,418 of JAFTGI010000133.1, read as the reverse complement.
GCCGATGTACGGATTGTACAACGGCGTTGTACGAAATCTGAATGACATGATGAAGTGCCCTCTTTTTTTGTGAATTTTTTTGTCGTCTCACTGAAAATGATTATCTTTGCATGGTGAATACAGAAACGACATGAAGAAAACGTTACTCATGATGACAGGCTTGTTGCTGTCGATGCTGTCGTCCGCCGGCAACCGCACCGAGGTGCAGATGAGGCAGATAGCCGCGCGCGCCGTGGCTGCAGCGGGTGGAGTGGCGCAGGCGCGCAGTGCGTCGCAGCACGCCGACAGCCTCACGGCGGAGCTTATCACCGATCACCTCTGTCTGTTCACCGCCCCCGACGGTTCCTTTGCCGTCATCACCCGCGACGACCGTCAGCCTGCTGTCCTCGCAGCAGGGCCCTCGCTCCAGTCCAAAGGGGAGGAGCCCGCCCGCAATCCCGAATTCGACTGGTACCTCCAGGCGGCCGACGCCGCCTTAGCCACGGGCCGCCCGCTCCGCCGCGTGGCCCCCGACACCGATAAATATCCCGCACGGGTGGACAACCTGCTCACGACGACGTGGAGCCAGGATGAGCCCTACAAGAACCACACCCCCCTGATGGCCAATGGCGACAACTACGTCACGGGCTGCGTGGCCACGTCGATGGCACAGGTGCTGGCCTACCACCGCCTGCCTATGCGCGGTCAGGGTGAGTCTTCCGTCACGTCGCCCCTTGGCCAGACGCTGACGGCCAGCTTCGGCACGACGCTCTACGACTGGGACCGCATGAAACCCTCCTACAGCTACCTGGAGCAGGACTACACCTTCGAGGAGGGCGAGGCCGTGGCCACGCTGATGGCTCATTGCGGCGTGGCCTGCAAGATGGCCTACAACGAGACGGGCAGCGGCGCCTTCAACGACGATGCCGCCCAGGGTCTGCAGCAGTACTTCGGCTTCAGGAATGCCCGCAACGTGCGCCGCAGCAGCTATCCTAATGACGAGGCCTGGATGAACCTCATCTTTGACGAGTTGGCCCACCGCGCCCCCGTCATGTTCGGCGCCCAGAGCAGCTACGGCCACTCCTTCGTCTTTTCCGGCTACAACGAGGAAGGTCTGGTCTATGTCAACTGGGGGTGGGGCGGACAGAAGAACGGATGGTTCGACGTGAATGTACTCGACCCCGACCAGAACGGCGGCTTCGTCATCAACCAGCAGATGATCATCGGCGTGCGCTCCTATCAGCCCGACGTCGACGAGGCCGTCGTCGTCACCACCCAGGCGGGCACCGTGGCCAGTCTGCTCGACCCGGACAAGACCTACGGCCGCCTGAAGATCGTCGGTCCCATCGACGAGACCGACCTGCAGCACCTGCGTAGCCGCATCATGAGCACCCGCGTCAACGATTATCCCAATGCTGCCGACACCTACGCCCTTGACCTTTCGGAGGCCGTCATCAGCGATCTGCCCGACAGGGCCTTCAACGGCTGCACCAACCTGCGCTATCTGACGCTGCCGGCCACTCTGAAGACCATCGGGGCCGGTGCGTTCGGCGGCTGCATGGCCCTCACCGACATCAAGGTGCCTGCGGAGGCCGTTGGCGGCGATTATGTCGTTGACGACAATATCATCTACAACGGCGACCGCACGAGCGTCATCGCCGTGCTGGCCGACGCCATGGGCGAGCTGCGCCTCGACGACGGCGTCACCCACATCGGCGACTGCGCCTTTGCCTCGCTATACGCCGTGGAGAAGATCGACCTGCCGCAGACCGTCGCCAGCATCGGCACCGGCGTGTTCGGCTCCGGTTCACGGCTGGATCAGCTGTGGATGCGCCCCTCAGTGCGCCCAGCCCTGGCCGACCGCAGCGTGTTCAGTCCCATCGCAGGGCAGACGTTCCTCTACGTCCATGCCGCCAACAAGAGCGTCTATCGCTCGGCGCCCTACAGCACCTTTGCCGGTACGCGTCTGTTCGGCACGCTCGTGCGCGCCACCAGCACCACGCGCGAGTATGGTCAGCCCAACCCCCGCTTTGGCTATACCGTCGAGGGCGACGACATCACCGGTGAGCCCGAGCTCGTCTGCGATGCCACGCCGCAGAGTCCCGTCGGCACCTATCCCATCTACTGCCGTCAGGGCACCGTCCAGGGCGATGACGTCGTCTTTCAGGACGGTACGCTCTATGTCACCCAGCCCGAATCCGTCACAGACGCTCAATATTCAATGTTCAATATTCAATATTCAATCCCCCACGACCTGCAGGGCCGCCGCGTAGACAATCAGCGCAGCCTCTCGCCAATCATCATCACCGACGGCCGGAAACAGGCGCATCCGAAGCGCTGACTGCTTAAAAAATCTTAAATATGAGCTTCTGCGGCTTGCCGGTTTTGCTCATCTCGCTAATTATCCGTACCTTTGCACCCCGAAACGAAAACAAAAAGCCGACAGTTGAGCAAATGACTCTTTAGCTGCCGGCAACAATAAACAACATTTTAACAATTAAAACATAACAATGAGTCAGAAAATTCGTATTAAACTGAAGAGCTACGACCACAAATTGGTCGACAAGTCAGCAGAGAAGATCGTGAAGGCCGTCAAGGCTACCGGTGCTGTCATCAGCGGTCCTATTCCCCTTCCCACCCACAAGCGTATCTACACCGTCAACCGCTCGACCTTCGTCAACAAGAAGGCCCGTGAGCAGTTCCAACTGAGCGACTACAAGCGCCTCATCGACATCTATTCGTCGACCGCCAAGACCGTCGACGCCCTGATGAAGCTCGAGCTCCCCAGCGGCGTTGAGGTTGAAATCAAAGTGTAATAGCGATTTTCGGAAAAATCAGATAAAAGTGTGCGAATTCTTTGGCGATTCGCACACTTTTTTGTAATTTTGCTGCCAGACTGTTAGACTCTCTCTCAATTTGGACTTATGAATAAGGGAACACTGAATCATATATTATGCCTGGCGGTTGCAATGCTGTGGGTGGGCTTGCTCACAACTTCCTGCACGAAGAAGCGCCCGAAGTATGTCATCGGCGTCAGCCAGTGCTCGCAGGACATCTGGCGCGACAAGCTGAACCGCGAACTGCAGGTGGGCGCCTACTTCCACGACGGCGTGGAGCTGCGCTTCGCCTCGGCCGACGACAGTGACGAGCGGCAGATTGAGCAGATTGACCAGTTCGTCAGCGACGGCATCGACCTGCTCATCGTCGCCCCCAACCAGGTGGCCACGGTGACGCCGGCCATCGACCGTGCCTACGACCGCGGCATTCCCGTCATCGTGTTCGACCGCAAGACCAACACTGAGAAGTTCACCGCCTACATCGGTGCCGACAACCGCAAGATGGGCCGCATGATGGGCGAGTATGTCGCTGCCCAGCTGAAGGGTAGGGGACGCGTCCTCGAGATCATGGGCCTGCAGGGCTCTTCGCCGGCCATCGAGCG
>JAFTGI010000132.1 GCA_017458195.1 Prevotella sp. | reverse complement strand
TGATCCTCGTTTAAGAGGTCTGCTTGTATAGAGCCACTGAACCATTGAACATTGAACATTGAACATTGAACATTGAACATTGAACATTGAACATTGAACATTGAACATTGAAAGGTTCGGGAAGGCTGAAGCAGACTGAGGAGAGTCAGAAGACCTGCCAGATTGCATATATAAATATATATAAGGTACGCGCTGCTCAGGAATAAGCAGCGACGGAAAGAACAAATTTATGACACGTCGATTAGGACTGGCTCTCGGCTTCATGCTGACGGCCGCGAATTTGATGGCACAAGTGACGCTCCTCGGCGACAGCCTGCAGGAGGTGGTCGTCACGGGCACCGGCACGCAGCACCTGCTGCGCCAGGCTCCCGTGCAGACCGAAGTGGTCAGTGCGCGGCAGCTGCGGCAGTACGGCGGACGCTCGCTCGAGGACATCCTCAGCGGACTGTCGGCCTCGTTCGCCTTCGCTGAGGGCGACATGGGCTCGCAGATGCAGATGAACGGCCTGGGCAACAACTACATCCTCGTGCTCGTCGACGGCAAGCGCCTCCACGGCGACGTGGGCGGCGAGAACGACCTGAGCCTCATCGACCCGCACAACATCGAGCGCATCGAGATTGTCAAGGGCGCCGCCTCGGCCCTCTATGGCTCGGATGCCATTGCCGGCGTGATCAATATCATCACGAAGAAGCACGACGAGGCCCTGCTCGCCGAGAACACCACCCGCGCAGGCAGCTACGGCGACCTTCGACAGCACAACGCCCTGGGGCTGGCCTCTGGGCGGCTGAAAAGCTACACGAATTTCCAGCTGCAGCACAGCGACGGCTGGCAGAACACGGCCACGGAGTGGACCCCCTCGTCGACGAGCCCCATCACCGACTCGCGCAACAAAACCGTCAACCGCCACACCAACTGGCAGCTCAGCGAGCAGCTGACGCTCGACCTCACACCCGCCTTGGAGCTCTATGCCGCCGGCTCTTACTATGAAAAGGGCATCTACCGGCCGAAGGGGAAATACCCGAAATACGACGTCAAGACGTTCGATATGAACTACGAGAACGCGTCGGCCTCCGTCGGCGGCAAATGGAAGCTCGGCGCCGCCGACGTCGTGACGCTCGACGTCGACTGGAACCGCCACGCCTACTACCATGCCTTCACGGCCACCACACTGGCCGAGGGCTTCGACGAGGACGGACAGCTGATCCTCGACTTCCCCTACTTCGAGGGGCAGCGCTCGCTGCAGAGCGACCAGCAGCGGCTGATGGCCCACCTGAAGACCGTCGTCACGTTGCCCCACCAGCACCGCCTCAGCGCCGGACTGGAGGCCCGCTACGACTACCTGAAAGCCCCCACCAGCATCGCCGACCGCACCGCCTCGGACAACACGGAGGCCCTCTACATCCAGGACGAATGGCAAACCGCGCTTGGCGGCGCAAGCACTGTGCTTGGCGGTTCTGCCGCCAAGCCCGCCCTCCACCTGACCCCCGGCCTGCGCCTCAACCGCAACGAGGGCTTCGGCTTCCGCCTGACGCCCAAGCTGTCGGCCATGCTCGTCGCCGGCGACCTGCGCCTGCGCGCCTCGTGGAGCCAGGGCTTCAAGTCGCCCACACTGAAGGAGATGAACTATCGCTACCTGCGCGAGATGACCACCGTCATCATGTATCTCGGCAACCGCAACCTCCGGGCCCAGACGTCGAACTACTATTCGCTGAACGCCGAGTACACGCTGGGGCCGCTGAACCTGACCGCGACGGGCTACGTGAACCGGCTCGACAACATGATCACGCTGGTCACCATCCCCCGCTCGGAGGCCCCCGCCAGCTATCGACAGCAGTACGGTGAAATGCTCGGCAAGGTGCGCCGCTATGAGAACATGGAGGACGCCCGCACACAGGGCATCGACCTGAGCCTGCGACTGACGCTCAAGGACTTCACCGCCGGACTGGGCTACAGCTATCTGGACACCGACGCCCACGTCTACGACACCGACCACGACCGGCTCGTCAACGTCACCATCGACGGCATGGCCCACCACAAGGGCAACATCTTCGCCACGTGGAGCCACACGTTCACGCCCGCCTACCGCCTCGGCCTCGGCGTCTACGGCCGCATGTCGACGAAGCGCTACTACCAGACCGACGGCGACGGCAAGGGATTCCAGGTCTGGCGCCTGACGACGACCCACGATCTGGGCCACTCGAAGAAGCTGGACTACCGCCTTGAGGCCGGCATCGACAACATCCTGAACTACTGCGACCGCACGCCCCACGGCCTGCACCTCGGCACAACCACGCCCGGCCGCACCGTCTATGCCTCGCTGACCGTGCGCCTGAAGGAAGGAAAACGTATTAAATTCAATAACATCAATTCTAACTCTAAAAACAAACAACAAGATGAAGAAGATTAAGTTTCTTTTGATTGCCATGATGGCAATGATGACAACAACGGCCTTCGTGGCCTGTAGCGACGATGACGACGACAAAGTGTCGAACATGGAGCGCTATCAGAATGAAGTGGACAACGTAGTGAAGGCCCAGAAGAAGAACTCGAAGGCCATCCTGCTCGTCGCCTTCGGCTCGACCTGGCAGCAGGCTTACGACGCCTTCGACCTGACCCGCTCGGAGTATGAGAAGGAGTTCTCGGGCTACGACGTCTATCTGTCGTTCTCGAGCGCCATCTGCATCAACCGCGCCATGGCCGCTGAGAACACCGACGCTCGCTCGTTCTATGAGCCCAGGTACTGGCTGGAGGCCTTCGGCCGCGTGCAGTACAGCGAGATCATCGTCCAGTCGATGCAGGTCATTCCCGGTGAGGAGTTCAGCCGCGTGGTCAACGCTATGAAGGACTTCGGCAACAACTCCAACGGCGACCTCGACGACAAGTACATGTCGCAGGTGACCCTGAAGCTCGGCATGCCCCTGATGTACACCCAGGCTGATGCCGCCACACTGGCTTCTGCCCTCAATGCCAACTTCTCGAAGTATGCCCAGCGGGGCGCCATGTGCTTCATGGGCCACGGCAACCCCGACGAGTATGACACCTACAAGGCTAACGTCCGCTACACCCAGCTGGAGGAGGCCCTGCAGCTGATCAACCCGAACTACTTCGTCGGTACGGTCGACATGGCCGACAACTACAAGGTGCAGGTGCGCGACCGCATGATCGCTGCCGGCCTGACCTCAGGCAATGTCTATTGCGCCCCGCTGATGTCGATTGCCGGTGACCACGCCCACAACGACATGGCCGACGAGGAGATGATTCCCGAGGGTGCCAAGAGCTTCAGCGACCTTGAGGAGAACGAGGACGGTGAGGTTGAGGACTGCAGCTGGCGCGCCTATTTCGACATGGCTGGCTACAACATCGACGAGGCTTCCTTCAAGGACAACGGCGCCGACGCCCTGGTGAAGGGTCTGCTGGAGTATCAGAACATCCGCGCTCTCTACAAGAACCACACCCGCAATGCTGAGGTGGTCGACTTCTACCACTCGATGTATCCGGAGGAATAATAAAAGTAAAAAAGTAAAAAAGTAAAAAAGTAAAAAGAAATAATGAGGAGAGGCATTTTTGCGCTCCTGACCGTTGCTTTGCTGCTGTCGTGCGGGGAGAAAAACCGCCACGACAGCAGCGTTGCGTCGGCCAACGAGCTCTTTTCGGCTAATGAGGAGGTGCTGCTGAAGGCCGATGACTACAGCGACACCATCGTGATTCGCTATGCCCAGGGACTGAAGGTCGACTACCGGCCGGACGGCATCCACGTGGCCATCACCAACCCCGACCCGTCGGTACGCCACAGCCGCACCGAGGAGCTGGTCGTCACGCAGCCCGCCAGCCGCTTCATCTGCACCACCGCCCTGCAGCTCGGCAACTTCGAGGTGCTGGGACTGGAGGACCGCATCGTCGGCATGAACTCGCTGCGCAACCTCTTCTCGCCGCGCATCAAGGAGCAGATGGAGAGCGGCCAGACCGTGCGCATCGGCAAGGAGGGCAACTTCGACCTCGAGACGGTCATTGCCTCAAGGCCCGACTTCATCTTCGTCTCTGCCTCCAAGCATGGCGGCTTTGAGGCCCTGAAGGAATGTGGCATCCCCTTGATTTCGCACCACGGATACAAGGAGACCAACCCGCTCGGACAGGCCGAATGGATTAAGCTCATCGGACTGCTGACGGGTGAGACGCGGCGCGCCAACGCCGTCTTTGCCGACATTGAGCGCAAGTACCTGACTCTGCGCGACGAGGTGGCACGGCTCGACAGCATCGGTCGCCCGACGGTCATCAGTGGCCGGCAACTGCGCGACGGCTGGTACATCGCCGGCGGCCGCAGCTATCTGGCACAACTGTTCCACGACGCCGGTGCACGCTACATCATGGCCGACAACGAGGACTCCGGCGGCACGACGCTCGACTTCGAGGCTGTCTATGCCCGCGGGCTGAACGCCGACTTCTGGCAGACTGACGGCAGCTACGACGGCGACTACACGCTGCAGACCCTGGCCGACGAGGACCCGCGCTACACGTCGATGCGGGCCTACAAGAACCGGCAGGTCGTCTTCTGCAACCTGGCCCGCACGCCTTATCGCGAGCTGGCCGGCGTGCAGCCCCACCTCATGCTGGCCGACTTCGTCAAGGCTTTCCATCCCGAGGTGCTGCCCGACTATCAGCCCCGCTACTATCAATTGCTGACCCCATGAAGATTTACACCAAGACCGGCGACCACGGCGAGACGTCGCTCGTCGGCGGACAGCGCACGAGCAAGTGCTGTCAGCGCTTAGAGTGCTACGGCACCACCGACGAGCTCAACGCCCTCGTGGGCATTCTGATCACCTACTGCGACGACCCGGCCGACGTCAGCTTCCTCTGCGACGTCCAGGCCGGTCTGTTCGTCGTGGGCGGCTATCTGGCCACCGACACCCGCCACCATCCCGTCCGGCCGGGCAATGTCGTCACCGCTGAGATGGTCGGCGGCATCGAAGCTGAGATTGACCGCCTCAACGACCTGTTGCCCCCGCTTCGGCTGTTCGTCATGCCGCGCGGCTGTCGCGGGGCGGCCTTTGCCCACTCATGCCGCACGGTCTGCCGCCGTGCCGAGCGCCACATCCTGCGCCTCATCGAACAGGAGCAGGCGGTGATCGACGAGCCGGTGCTGGCCTACATGAACCGCCTGAGCGACTATTTCTTCGTGCTGGCCCGCAAACTAAACTACGACAACAACATCCCAGACGCCATCTGGAAGAGAATGAACAATGAACAATGAAATGAGAAACTGGACCAGGCGGATGGCTGTGTTTGGCATCCTGTACATTGTGCATTGTTCATTGTGCATTGCCCAGGCGGCCGACTCGCTGCGGGCGGTAGCGCTGAACCCCGTCGTCATCACCGGCACGGGCACCTATCACCGCGCCGACAACTCGCCCGTGGCCGTCAAGGTCATCACGGCCGAGGAACTGCAGAACGCTCAGGTCAGCACCCTGCAGGAGGCACTCGCCCGGCTGACCACCCACGTCACCACCCACACCAGCGGCATGGGCACGTTCATCAACTTCAACGGCGTCAGCGACGACTATATCGTCATCCTCGAGAACGGACGGCGCGTCAGCGGCGACGACCGCTGGGACCGCTTCAACCTGGCCAACGTGAAGCGCATCGAGGTGTTCAGCGGGGCCGCCTCGGCCCTCTACGGCAGCGATGCCATTGCGGGCGTCATCAACATCATCACCGACGACACGAAGTCGAGCGTCGCGGCCCTCTCCGACATGAAATACATGAGCCACGGCCGACAGAGCCAGGACGTCAGCGTCGACGTCAACCACGGCCGCTTCTCGTCGCACACGGCCTATGCCCACCGCCAGGCTGACAATTGGCAGGTGAACCACTATCAGGCCTTCCAGGAGGGCGACACCGAGGTGCTGAAGCTGACGGGCCGCCCCATGTCGGCAGGCTACGGCAGCGACAACATCAGCGAGAAGCTGGAGTGGCGGTTCGACGACAGCTGGTCGGTCTACATCCGCGGCTCTTACTACGACTACCTGACCGCCCGCCCGCAGTCGGCCACTTATTTCACGCAGAAGAAAAGCGGCGACAAGTACACTTACTCCGAGCGTCAGGCCTACACCTACGACCTGCACCACCAGTCGTACCTCTACGGCGGCGGTGCCCGCTGGACGCCCAATAGCCGCACCCACCTTTATCTCGACATCTACAGCGACAACTTCGCTTCGAAATACAACTACTGGCAGACGGCCGACACGGAGGAGTACGACGAGACGCGCAAGCGCACCCACTACGTCAACGAGACCCTCCGCGGCATCTTCCGCCTGGCCCCCTGGAACAAGCTTTCGGCCGGCATCGAACTGGTGCAGGAGAGCCTGAGCAGCCAGAGCGACAACATCGACTTCGAGACCACCGCCACCTACAACCTGTTTGCTCAGGATGAGATCCAGATTGCAGGCCCGCTGGAGGCCGTCGCCGGACTGCGCTACACCCGCAACGACCACTTCGGGTCGGCCCTGACGCCCAACGTCGGACTGTTTTTTCACACCGGCGGACTGCGCCTGCGCGCCAGCTATGCCGGGGGCTATCGCACGCCGACGCTGTCGCAGCTCTTTGCCACCGACCAGGCAAAGACGACGGCCCGCTATACGCTCTACAACACTGAGCTCGACCCCGAGAAGAACCACTTCCTGAACCTTAATGCCGAGTATTCGAACCGCTGGATGAGCCTGTCGGTCAGTGCCTTCCTGAACAAGATTCGCAACATGATCAACTACCGCACGATGCAGCAGGCCGAGATCGACGCCAGTGCCGAGCTCAGTGCCCTGCAGGCCGACGGCTGGATCACCATCCGCCAGCGCGACAACATCGACCGTGCGACGCTGCGCGGTGTCAGTGCCTCGGTGAAGCTGCTGCTGCCATACGGCCTGACCCTCGGCGGCGGCTACACCTTCACCGACTCGGAGGCCGAGACCCAGACGCTCGACGCGAAGACACAGCGCTACGTGACCGACCGGTCGCCCGTCGACAAGAGCGTGCGACACGTGGGCAGCGTCATGGCATCGTGGGACCACCAGTGGCAGAACTATCATCTGAACGTCAGCCTTAACGGTCACATGCAGGGCCGTCGCTACAGCAGCACCTACGGCTATGCCACGGCCTACAGCCAGTGGGACCTCATGACGAGCCATGCCGTCAGCCTGCGCCACCTGACCCTGGAGCCGGGTCTGGGCATCGAGAACCTTTTCAACAAGCGCGACACGGCCCCCTGGAACTCCAACTTCTCAACCGTCAACCCCGGGCGCTCGCTCGTCGTCAGCCTGCGCATGAAATATTAAGAAGAATATGAAAATCTATATCGTCGGCATCGGTCCTGGATCGCCTCAGGACATCACCCCCGCCGCCATCGCTGCCCTCAGCGAAAGCGACGTCGTCGTGGGCTATAAGTATTATTTCCAGTTCATCCAACCCTACCTGAAGGCCGGCGCAGAATGCGTCGACACCGGCATGAAGCGCGAGCGCGAACGGGCCGCGATGGCCTTCCAGCTGGCCGGTGGAGGGCGCACGGTCAGCGTCATCTCGAGCGGCGACGCCGGCATCTACGGCATGGCCCCCCTCATGTTCGAGATGCAGCGCGAGCAACAGTTTGAGGTGGAGCTTGAGGTCGTCCCCGGCATCAGTGCCTTCCAGAAGGCGGCCGCCCTGCTCGGTGCGCCCATGGGCCACGACTTCTGCGTCATCTCCATGAGCGACCTCATGACGCCGTGGGCCGTCATCGAGCGTCGCATCCGTGCCGCCGCCGAGGGCGACTTCGTCACGGCGGTCTATAATCCCAAGTCGGTCGGGCGCTACTGGCAGCTCTACCGTCTGCAGGAGCTGTTCCTGCAGTCCCGCTCACCGCAGACGCCCGTCGGATTCGTCCGTCAGGCCGGTCGCGACGACCAGCAGGTCACCGTGACGACGCTCTCCGACTTCGACCCCGAGCAGGTCGACATGTTCACCGTCGTCATCATCGGCAACTCGCAGACGTATATGGCTGACCATCGGATGATTACGCCCCGCGGCTATTATCGCGAGCAGGCCGTCGCCGACGTCAAGCCCGGCCAGCAGATCATGATGGAGTCGTTCCGCACCATCGCCGGTGAACTGAAAAACGACTATCCGCTCGACCACAAATGGGCTCTGCTCCACGCCATCCACACCACGGCTGACTTCGACATGGAGAACATCCTCTACACCGACCCGCTGGCCGTCGAAACCATTTATAACAAAGTGAAGGACGGCTCGCTCACAACCATCGTCACCGACGTTACGATGGTCACGAGCGGCATCCGCAAGGGTGCCCTGCAGCGCCTGGGCGTCGAGGCCAAGTGCTATCTCTCGGACCCTCGCGTGGCCGAGATGGCGTCGACGCTGGGCATCACCCGCACCCAGGCCGGCATCCGTCTGGCCGTCGAGGAGCACCCCGACGCCCTCTTTGCTTTCGGCAATGCCCCGACAGCGCTCATGGAGCTCTGCGAGCTCATCCACCGCGGCAAGGTCCGTCCCGCCGGCATCATTGCCGCCCCAGTGGGCTTCGTCCACGTCTGCGAATCGAAGCACATGGTGAAGCCCTTCCGCGCCATCCCGAAGATCATCGTCGAAGGTCGCAAGGGCGGTTCGAATCTGGCCGCCACCCTCTGCAACGCCATCCTCTGCTACGACGATGCCGTGCAGCTCCGCCCCGGCCGCGATCTCTGAATCGAAATCCCGGAAATTCGAAATCCCGAAAGCGGAATTCCGGAATTCCGGAATACCGATATACCGAAGAAAAAGAAAAAATGAAGTTCACAGTCATTGGCATCACAGACAGTCCGAAGCAATTCCTGCCGCCGGAGGCCATGGCGGCTATTGGCCGCGGAAAAATATTCTCCGGCGGCCGGCGCCATCATGATTTAGTGTCAGACATGCTGCCCGCCGGCTCCCGCTGGATCGACATCACCGTGCCCCTCGACCGCGTCTTTGAGCAATACCGGGCACTGGGCTCCGAGGCCGAGATCGTCGTCTTCGCCAGCGGCGACCCGCTGTTCTTCGGCTTTGCCAACACGATCCGTGAGCGCATGCCCGAGGCAGCCATGCAAGTATTCCCGGCCTTCAACAGCCTGCAGATGCTGGCCCACCGCCTGCTGATGCCCTACCACGACCTGCGCGTCGTCTCGCTGACGGGCCGCCCCTGGCCGGCCTTCGACCGCGCCCTCATCGAGCGCACCGCGAAGATAGGTGTCCTCACCGACCGCGAGCACACGCCCGCCGCCATCGCCCGCCGCATGCTCGACTATGGCTACGCTGACTATCAGATGCACGTCGGCGAGCACCTCGGCAATCCTGACAAAGAGCGCATCACAACCCTCACCCTCGACGAGGCCACCAACCGCGACTTCGCCAATCCCAACTGCCTCATCTTAACTATAGAAGCCCCCTCGGGGGCCGTAGGGGGGGCTTCTGCGCCCTTCGGTCTTCCCGACAATAGCTTCGCCCTGCTTGACGGCCGCGAGCGGATGATCACCAAGATGCCCATCCGCCTGCTCACGCTGCAGGCCCTCGACCTGGCGCACCGCCACGTGCTCTGGGACATCGGCTTCTGCACGGGCAGCGTCAGCATCGAGGCCCGGCGGCTGTTCCCCCACCTGCAGATAGAATCCTTCGAAATCCGGCCCGAGTGCGAGGCCATCATGCGCGAAAACATGCGGCGCCACGGGGCCCCCGGCATCGGCATCCACATGGGCGACTTCTGTTCCGTCTGTTGCGATACTATCGCAACAAACACGACAGCACAGCCCGACGCCGTCTTCATCGGCGGCCACGGCGGGCGGCTGAAGGACATCATGGCCACGGTGCTCCCGCATCTGCGCCCCGGCGGCGTCATCGTGATGAACAGCGTCAAGGCGCCGCGCGTCACGACCGACAGTCGTCAGCTCTGGGACGAGGCCTGCCGCGAGCTCGGCCTCGAGCAGGACAAGCCCATGCACATCCAATTAGACGATCAACATCCCATCACCATACTGAAATGCAGAAAATAGCCATCATCCCCATCGGTGAGGGCGGCCTGCGCGTGGCCGCCGTCATCCGCGAGAACTATACATGCGAGACCCTCCAGCGCACCGACGTCGCTGCCCGCTGGCACGACTACGATGCCTTCGTGTTCATCGGCGCCATGGGCATCTGCGTGCGCACCATTGCCCCCTGCGTCAGCGACAAGCACACCGACCCCGCCGTGGTCTGCATCGACACGCTTGGCCGTCACGTCGTCTCGGTGCTGAGCGGACATGTCGGCGGCGCCAACGACCTGACCGAGCGTCTGGCCGCGGCCCTCGGCGCCGTGCCCGTCGTCACCACCCAGAGCGACAACGCCGGTCTGTGGGCCCTCGACACGCTCGACCGCCAGTTTGGCTGGACAGCCGATACGGGCCGCTGGCAGATGAACGACATCGTCATCCCCTTCGTCAACGGCAAGCCGACGGCCCTGCTTATCGAGGCCACCGACGCCGGCACGGACAGTCTGCTACAGACCCTGCCCGCCCATGTCCGTTGCATCGGCAGCATCGACGAGCTGGCCGACGCCCAGGTGCTCATTGTCGTCTCGCCCCGCGTCCACGACCTGCCGACGACCGTTCCCACCATCCAGTTCATCCCGAAGGTGCTCACGGCGGGCTTCGGACTGGCCCATCATCCCGCCGACTATCGCGCCATCTACGACGAGATGCGCGCTGAGCTCCATCGTCAGGGTCTGCACGCGCAGGCCATCCGCGAGTGGTGCACCATCGACGTGAAGGCCGACGAGCCCTTCATTGGCGAGCTGCGCCAACGTGCCCAGTCGGTCCGCTTCTTCACCGCCGACGAGCTCTCCCCCGTCGACGTGCCCACGCCGAGCGCCACCGTAGCCCGTCACGTCGGCACGCCAAGCGTCAGCGAGGCCGCCGCCATCCTGGGCAGCGGTAACAATCAGCTTATTTTAAACAAGGTAAAAGGAAAGAATTGGACATTGGCTATCTCCTCCACCAAAACTATTTACTCCCCTCCCTCACAGGGAGGGGCAGGGGGTGGGTCTCTTGAGTCTCCTTTCATCGACATCGTTGGCGCCGGCCCGGGCGACCCCGACCTCATCAGCGTGCGCGGCCGGCGACTGCTGGAGCAAGCCGACTTGATCCTCTATGCCGGAAGCCTCGTGCCCCGCGAACTGACCGACTGCCACAAGCCGGGCGCCGTGGTGCGCTCGTCGGCCTCAATGGCCCTCGAGGAGCAGTGCCAGCTGATGAAGGAATTCTACGACCAGGGCAAGCGCATCGTCCGCCTGCACACCGGCGACCCCTGCATCTTCGGTGCCATACAGGAGCAGATGGCCTTCTTCGACGAGCATCACATGCGCTACCACATCACGCCGGGCATCTCCAGTTTCCTGGCCGCCGCGGCCGAGCTGCGCAGCCAGTTCACCATCCCCGAGCGCACGCAGACCATCATCCTCACCCGCGGCGAGGGCCGCACGCCGATGCCCGAGCGCGAGCAGCTGCACCTGTTGGCCCGCTCGCAGTCGACGATGTGCATCTTCCTCTCGGCCGCCATAGTCGACGACGTGCAGCGCCAGCTGCTCATGGAGTATCCGCCGACGACGCCCGTGGCCGCCTGCTACCACCTGACGTGGCCCGACCAGCGCATCTACCGCGGCGTGCTCAGCGACCTGGCCCGCATCGTTCACGACAACCACCTGACGCTCACCACGATGCTCGTTGTCGGCGAGGCCATCGACAACCGCCACGGTCTGTCAGAGCTCTACAACCGCCACTTCACCCATCTGTTCCGTCAGGGCGAGAATTAGGCAGCATGTAGACTTTCGAGGCAAGACACATCTTTTACAGCTATTTCCTTGCCCTTCAGCAAAAAAATTGTTACCTTTGCCTACGCTTATGGAAGAAGACAGGGCTTTTCTGCCGCAAGACAATAACTATCGCACGCTGAAGGCATTCCGCAAGGCGGAGTGCATCTACGACGTGACCTATTATTTTGCCCACCGGTTTCTGAGTGTGGGCGACCGCACCATCGACCAGATGGTGCAGGCGGCACGGTCAGGCAAGCAGAATCTGGCCGAAGGGAACATCGACGGTATCACGTCGCGGGAGATGGAGCTGAAACTGACGAACGTGAACCGTGCCTCGCTGCACGAGCTGCTGCTCGACTACGAGGACTACCTGCGCGTTCGAGGTCTGGAGCAGTGGGCCTGGAACGACCCGCGCTGCGTGCAGACCCGTGCATTCTGCCGGGCACATCTCGACTCGGCGGTTTATCGCGAGAAGATTCGTGAGCGCTCCGACGAGACGATAGCCAACATTGCCATCACGCTGATTCACCAGTGCGATGTGCTCATCCGCGGGCTGATAGAGTGGAAGAAGCGCGACTTTCTGGAGCGCGGCGGCATCAAGGAGGAAATGTACCGCGCCAGGAAGGATTGGCAGCGCCGGAATGGAATGAATGGGCGAGATGGGGCTAATGGGCTGAATGGGCATTATGGGCATTATGGGCAATATGGGCATTATGGGCGGCCCATTCCGCCCACACCGCCCATCCAGCCCATTCAGCCCATTCAGCCCACACCGCCCATCCAGCCCATTCCGCCCATTCCGCCCATTCCGCCCACCCCGCCAAAAAACGACGACCAATGATACTCATCTTCGGAGGAACAACAGAAGGCCGCAAGGCCGCAGCCACGCTTGACGTGGCGGGCCAGCCGTTCTACTATTCCACCCGCTCCGACGCGCAGCAGGTGGAGATGGTCAACGGCCGGCGCCTCACGGGGGCCATGGAGGTGGCGGCGATGGTCAGCTTCTGTCGCGAGCACGACGTCCGGCTCCTGGTCGACGCCGCCCATCCCTTTGCCGAGGAGCTGCACCGCAACCTGCTCTACGTGGCCCACCACGTCGGGGTGCCCGTCATTCGCTTCGACCGCATCTACCCGCCCCACACCGACGACATCACGTGGTGCAGCGACTACGACGACGCCATGCGGCAGCTCACCGCGCAGGGCGTCCGGCGGTTGCTGGCCTTGACTGGCGTGCAGACCATCGGCAGGCTGCGCCCCTACTGGGAGCACGGCGAGTGCTGGTGGCGCATACTCGACCGCAGCGTCTCGAAGGCACTGGCGCAGAAGAACGGATTTCCCGAGGACCATCTGGTCTACTATGAGCACGACGACACGGCCGCGCTCATCCGGCGCCTCCGCCCAGAGGCCATCCTGACCAAGGAGAGCGGACTGAGCGGCGGCTTCAGCGAGAAGGTCAGCGCCGCCCGCGAGGCCGGTGTCAGGGTGTTCGTCGTCGAGCGCCCGCCCTATCCGCCCGTGACGTCCGACCGGTTCGACGCCCGCATTGAACATGTCAACGGCCCGCACGGACTGCGCCGCATGGTGGAGCGCTACGTGCCCGGTTTCTATCCGCTGCGCACGGGGCTCACCACCGGCGCCATCGCCACGGCGGCCGTGAAGGCGGCCACGCTGGCCCTGCTGGGCGAGGAGGCCGACGAGGTGGCCCTCGCCCTGCCCGACGGCGAGACCGTCACCGTGCCCATCGACAGCGTCCGCATCTGCCCCGACGCACCGCAGCCCTACGCCGAGGCCACTGCCACCAAGGACTTCAGCGACGACCCCGACGTCACCCGCGGCTGCCACATCACCGCCCGCGTTGCAATCTTAAATCTTAATTCTAAAAACCATTTCAATTATCAATTCTCAATTATCAATTTCCTACAGGGTGAGGGCGTCGGCCTTGTGACCCTGCCCGGCCTGGGCATTCCCGTCGGCGAACCGGCCATCAACCCCGTGCCGCGCCAGATGATGACGGCCGAAGTGCGGGCCCTGACCGATGCCGATATGGACATCACCATCAGCGTCGAGGGCGGTCGCGAACTGGCCGAACGGACGTTCAACAGTCGCGTGGGCGTGGTCGACGGCATCAGCATCATCGGCACCAGCGGCATCGTGTCGCCCCTCAGCAACGACGCGTTCATCCGCAGCATCGGCCGCGAGCTACAGGTGGCCCGCGCCATGAGCTGCACCGCCGTCGGACTGGCCTCGGGCAAGCGCGGCGAGACGGCCCTGCTGGAGCGCGAGCCGGGGCTGCGCGTCGTCCACTACGGCAACTTCATCGGCGAGAGCCTGCGGCAGGCGCATGAACTCGGGTTCAGTCGCGCCGTCGTCGGCATCATGATCGGCAAGGCCGTCAAGCTGGCCGAGGGCCATCTGGACACCCATTCGCATAAGGTGCTCATGAACAAGGACTTCCTCGCCGGGGTGGCCCGGTCGGTGGGCGTCGCCGACGCTGACGCCGTCCTGCAGCCGGTCACGATGGCCCGTGAGCTGTGGGCCCTGCTGCCGCCGGCGTTCTTCGACCGCCTCCGCGACCTCTGTATGCAACATTGTAGAACCGTGTTCCCCACGGGGACACTCGAAATCAATATCTTGGAACAATGAAAATGACCCTGCTCGCCCTGAGCATTCCGCTGCTCGCCCTGCTCAACCTGATGCTCGGCTCAGTGCAGATTCCCTTCGACGAGGTGATCGGCATCCTCGCCGGCCAGGCCTCTGACAACGAGGTGTTTACGAATATCGTGCTGCGCACCCGACTGCCGCAGACGCTGACGGCCATCGCCTGCGGGTCGGGACTGGCCATCGCCGGCTTGGAGATGCAGACCGTCTTCCACAACCCCCTGGCCGGCCCATCGGTGCTCGGCGTCAGCAGTGCCGCCTCGCTGGGCGTGGCCTTCGTCGTACTGCTCAGCGGCACCATCGGCGGCGGTCTGATGTCGCACTTCGGCCTCATGGGCAACACGGCGCTCACCGTCGCCGCCATCGCCGGAGCACTGGCCGCGATGATGCTCATCGTCTGGCTGTCGCAGCGCGTCGCCGGCCGGGCCACACTGCTCGTCGTCGGCGTCCTCATCGGCTATATTGCCAGCGCCATCATCGGCGTGCTGAAGTATTTCTCCAGCGAGGAGGACATCCGCGCCTACGTCATCTGGGGCCTGGGCTCCTTCGCCCGCGTCACCGGCGGTCAGGTCTACGTCTTCGTCCTGCTCATGGCCGTGCTCTGTCCGCTGTCGATGCTGCTGGCCAAACCGCTGAACACCCTGCTTTTAGGCGAGCGCTACGCCGCCAACCTGGGCCTGAACATCCGCCGGGCGCGCATGCTCATCATCGGGTCGGCGGGCATCCTGACTGCCATCACGACGGCCTACTGCGGGCCCATCATGTTCCTCGGTCTGGCCGTGCCGCACATCTGTCGCGGACTATTTAACACCGACGACCACCGCACGCTGCTGCCCGCCACGCTGCTGGCCGGCGCCTCGCTGGCACTGGTCTGCAACCTCATCGCCCGGCTACCGGGCATGGAGGGCGCACTGCCCATCAACTCGGTGACGGCGCTCATCGGCGCGCCCATTGCCCTGACTATCCTGCTCAGAAAGAATGAAAGAAGAAGTTAACGCCCTGCTCATCGGTGCCGCCTCGTCGGGATGCGGCAAGACCACCTTCACCATGGGCCTGCTGAGGGCCCTCAGCCGACGCCGTCTGCGCGTGCAACCCTTCAAGTGCGGCCCCGACTACATCGACCCGCTCTACCACCAGCAGGCGGCCGGCCGCGAGTCGGTCAACCTCGACACGTTCATGGCCTCGGCCCCGCATGTGCAGAGCCTCTTTGCCCGCTATGGCAGCGACGCCGATGTGCGGGTCGTCGAGGGGGCCATGGGACTTTTCGACGGCTACGACGCCTCGCGGGGCAGTGCCGCTGAGGTGGCCATGCTGCTCGACGTGCCCGTGGTGCTGCTGGTCAATGCCCGCGCCGTGGCCTACAGCGTGGCGCCGCTCATCTACGGTTTCCGCCATTTCAACCCGCAGTTGCGGCTCGTCGGCGTCGTGTTCAACTTCGTGGCCTCCGAGCGGCAATATGCCATGCTGCGCCAGGCTTGCGACGATGCGGGTGTCAGCTGTCTGGGCTACCTCGGTCGCAACGCTGACCTGACCATCCCCAGCCGACACCTCGGACTGAGCATCGAGGAGCGCCGACAGGCCGAGCGGCTCATCGACCTGGCCGCCGACGAGGTGGAGGCGCACGTCGACATCGACCGTCTGCTGCAGGCTTCAAAAAGTGTATACCCCGGGAATACACAGTGTATAGCCCGGAAAAACACTGTGTATAGCACGGAAAAACACTTTGACAGACTGTCCATCGCCGTGGCCCGCGACGAGGCCTTCAACTTCACTTACCGCGCCAACATCGACACCCTGCGCAGCCGCGGCAACGTGGTGTTCTTCTCGCCCCTGCGCGACGCCGTCCTTCCCGACTGCGACCTGCTCTACCTGCCGGGCGGCTATCCGGAGCTGTTCGCCAAGACCCTCAGCGACAACGAGCCCATGCGCCGCGCCATCCGCGACTACTGCGAGGCGGGCGGGCGTGTGCTGGCTGAGTGCGGCGGATTCATGTTTCTCTGTCATGACATCGACGGGCTGCCCATGTGCGGCGTGCTGCCCATGAGCGCGACGATGGAGGGCGCCCGCCTGCACTTGGGCTATCGCCAGATGAGCGTCGGCAGCGAGACCTTGCGCGGCCATGAATTCCACTATTCCTCCGTTCGCGAGGCTGATTGTCCGGCCGGCGTCGACCGGCTGGCCCTACAGCGCTCAGCCATGGGCACACCCGTAGAAACTCCGATTTACAAATACAAGAACGTCCTGGCCGGCTATACACACTGGTACTGGGGCGAGAAACCCTTTGAACTGATATGGAACATCTGAGACCCATCATGCTGGCGGGAACAGGCAGCGACGTCGGCAAGAGCATCCTGGCCACCGCCCTCTGCCGCATCTTCCTGCAGGACGGCTACCGACCCGCACCCTTCAAGGCGCAGAACATGGCGCTCAACTCCTTCGCCACACCCGACGGACTGGAGATCGGACGGGCACAGGCCGTGCAGGCCGAGGCCTGTCGGCTGGCGCCCCACACCGACATGAACCCCCTGCTGCTGAAGCCCAGCTCCGACCATGTCAGTCAGGTGGTGCTCCACGGCCGGCCCATCGGCAACCGCGATGCGTATGATTTTTGGAGAAAGGCCGGGGGTAGGTCTGATGGGTATGCTGGGTATGTGGATTTCCGCGCTGAGGTCTGCAGTTCGTTCGACCGCCTTGCTGCACAGTACAACCCCGTGGTGATGGAGGGCGCGGGCAGCGTGTCGGAGATCAATCTGCGCGACCACGACCTGGTCAACCTGCCCATGGCGCGACATGCCGGTGCGGCCGTCATCCTCGTGGCCGACATCGACCGCGGCGGCGTCTTTGCCTCATGCTACGGCAGCATCAAGCTCCAGACACCCGACGACCAGCGGCTAATGCGCGGCATCATCGTCAATAAGTTTCGGGGCGACCTGCGTCTCTTCGACCGCGGGCGGCAGATGCTCGAGGAGGTCTGCGGCGTGCCCGTCCTGGGCGTGGTGCCCTACGTGCCCGACTTGCACATTGACGCCGAGGACAGCGTGGTGCTGGAAAAGAAGAAAACGACGAAGCGAGATGCAAAAAAGGCCCATTCCATCGCTGTCGTGATGCTGCGCCACCTCTCAAACTTCACCGATTTCGACGTGCTGGAGCGCGACCCGCGAGTACACATTTTTTACACAAAAGAGCCTCAGGACCTCGACGAGGCTGACATCATCATCCTGCCCGGCACGAAGGCCACGCTCGACGACCTCTACCACCTGCGCCGCTCGGGCATGGCCAGTGCCATCCTCAAGGCGCACACCGACGGCAAGATGATCGTCGGCATCTGTGGCGGATTCCAGATGCTGGGCCAGCGCGTCGACGACCCCGACGGCATTGAGGGCGACACCGCGTCGATGCCCGGTCTGGGCCTGCTGCCCATGCAGACCGTGATGACGCCGGAGAAGACCACCCGACAGGTGGAGTTCACCTTCCGTGGCCAGCGCTGCCGCGGCTACGAGATCCATCAAGGCCGGTCGACGGCCGACGAGCCCATCGTCGTCGGCGACCACATCATGGGCACCTATATCCACGGCTGCTTAGACAACCAGGCCGTCATCGACTTTATCCTCGGCGAGCACGATTCGCAGCCAAAAATCGCCGATTCCATCGAGAATTTCCGCGACCGGCAGTACGACCTGCTGGCCGACCACGTGCGCCGCCACCTCGACATGCAGCGCCTCTACGACATCCTAAAATCCTGACTATGCTCTACGGACACGGCGACGACCTCTACCGCTACGGCGACATTCGCCTTAATTTCAGCTCGAATGTCTATAGCCACTTCGACCACAGCGGGCTCTATGCCCACTTGGCCGGACGGCTGGCGACGGTGACCAACTATCCCGAGCCGGCGCCCGCCAGCCTCGAGGAGCGGCTGGCCACCATCCTTAGCCTCGAACCGGAGCAGGTGATGGCCACGAACGGTGCCACCGAGGCCATCTACCTCGTGGCGCAGGCCTACAGCGGCCGGCGCAGCGCCATCCTTGCCCCCACGTTTTCCGAGTATGCCGACGCCTGCCGCCTCAGCGACCACCTTATATTATATATAGAGCGGCTGGCCGACCTGCCCGCCGACGCGCAGCTGCTGTGGCTATGCAATCCCAACAACCCGACGGGCACGGTCGTCGACCATGATGCTCTGCTGAACTGTATCGACAGTCGGCCGCAGACTCTCTTCGTCATCGATGCCAGCTATGCGCCCTTCACGCAGCGGCCCCTGCTGACGCCCGCCGAGGGCGCCCGCCGCACGAACGTCGTGATGCTCCACTCCATGACCAAGCGGTTTGCCGTGCCCGGTCTCCGGCTGGGATACGTCACGGCCAATGCTGAAGTCATCCGGTTGCTCCGTCGGCGCCAGATGCCCTGGAGCATAGGCAGTCTGTCGCAGCTGGCCGCCCTCTATCTTCTGGAACACCGTGAGGACTATGCCCTCCCGACGGCGCAGCTCATCAGCGAGTGTCAGCGCATGGCGCAAGCGCTGCAGGCCACGGGCATGATCGACGTGCACCCCTCTGACACGCACATCCTGCTCTGCCGCCTCCGCCAGGGCACGGCCGCCGGGCTAAAGGAGCGGCTTGCCCGTCGTCACGGTCTGCTCATCCGCGACGCCGCCAACTTCCGTGGCCTCACGCCTGCCCACTTCCGTATTGCGGTGCAGTCGCCGGAGGAGGACGACGAGCTCCTGCGGGCCATTGAGTGCGAAATAAGTTCTATGGATAAATAACAAAAGGAAATGATACTGCTGTCCCGTCTTACCGTCATAATCGGCTGGCTCTTAGACCTGCTGCTGGGCGACCCCGCGTGGTTGCCGCACCCCGTGGTGGCCTTCGGCCGCTGGATCAGTTTTTGGGAGCATCGCCTTAACCATGGCAGCCACCGCAAGGCCAAGGGGGCCGTCGTCGCCGTGGTGAGCATCGGACTCGTCTTTGTGCTCACCTGGCTCCTGTTGGCTGCCGTGAGCAATATTTCGGAATGGATTTCCATGGGTCTGGCCGTCGTAATCATCTTCTTCTGTCTGGCGGGCCACACCCTGCGCCGCGAGGTGCGCGACGTGTTCATTGCACTCGACCGCTCGCTCGACGACGGTCGCCGACAGGTGGCCCGCATCGTCGGTCGCGACACCGCCCGACTGTCGGCTCAGGAGGTGCGCACGGCCGCCCTTGAGACGCTGGCCGAGAACCTCAGCGACGGCGTCGTGGCGCCGCTGTTCTGGCTGGCGCTGCTCGGCGTGCCCGGCATGCTGGCCTACAAGATGGTCAACACGCTCGACTCGATGATCGGCTACCGCTCGGAGCGCTACCGCGACTTCGGCTGCTGGGCCGCCCGCATCGACGACGTGGCCAACTACGTCCCCGCCCGGCTGACGGCCCTGCTCATGCTGTTGGGCTATCGCATTTCATTATTGTCAGGCATCAAGGCCACCCACCGCGAGGCCCTGCTGCCCTTTGTCCGCCGCTATGGCCGATGCCATGCCTCGCCCAACAGCGGATGGCCCGAGGCCGCGCTGGCCGGCTGCCTTGACTGCCGGTTCGGGGGCACCCACGACTACTTTGGCGAGGCGGTCGAAAAGCCTTACATCGGCCACAACGCCCGCCCGCTCACCACGGCCGACCTGCGCGTCAGCCTGCGCCTCTGCCTCGTGGCCGAGGTGCTGGCCGTCGCACTGACCTTCATAATTTAGAACTTCCTTTCTACCACGGATTTCACGGATTATACGGATTATTTAGTATAGAAAATTCGTTAAATCTGTGGAATCCGTGGTCGTTTAAATCTACGATATTTAGAACTACTTTCTACCACGGATTTCACGGATTATACGGATTATTTAGTATAGAAAATCCGTTAAATCTGTGGAATCCGTGGTCGTTTAAATCTACGAAATTTAGAACTACTTTCTACCACGGATTTCACGGATTATACGGATTATTTAGTATAGAAAATCCGTTAAATCTGTGGAATCCGTGGTCGTTTAAATTATAGGTTCTGATTGAAGAAGTCAAGCATGTACTTCTGAATCTCGACGCCGCAGCTGTGGGGCACCTCCCACAGCTCGGTCTTCAGCCGGTCGTCGGCGCCCAGTCGGCGCCACGTCTGGTGCATCTGCTCGAAAGCCTTCTTGACACCGCGCACGGGGAACAGATGGTCCTTGGTGCCGTTGATGAAGAGCATCGGCTTCGGAGCAGCCAGCGAGGCGATGTCGGGATAGTCGAGCCACTGGCGCAGACCGGGCAGGCAGTTGGCAAAGCCGCCATACTCGCGCTTGCCGTCCTCGACCGACATCTGCACGTCGGCCGTCACCATCCAGCAGATGGAGGCGCCCGCCTTGATGCGGTCGCTCATGGCCGAGAGCATCCAGGCACGATAGGCGCCCATCGAGCAGCCCATGCAGCCGATGCGCTGCGGGTCGACCCATGGCAGGGTGGCCAGGAACTCCGTGGCCGTGATATCGTCGTAGTGCATGAACCCGCAGAGGTCGCGGCCCAGCATCATCATGTTGCCGGCGATGATGTCATACTTCGAGCGGTCGACGCCCTCCTCACGGCCGCGCTCACCCCACATCGGGGCGTCGGCCGAGAAGCAGACGTAGCCGTGGCGGGCCAGATAGTCGCCCACGTACTGCGAGCCGTAGAGGTTCTTGGCCCATGCGTCGGCATCGTCGATGACAGCCTGCTCCACGCCGAACGGGCGGATCATCTTCTCCTTGCCGATATAGAGATGGGCACCATGGTCGTGCAGCAGGTTGACGGCAGGGAAGGGGCCCTCGCCGTCGGGCACGAGCACCAGCGCCTCGATGCGCGAGTAGGCATTCTGGTTGAAGGCGATGCGCAGGGCCCGGTAGCCTTCGCGCTGCTCCTCGGCCACGACCTGCATGTCGAACGCGGCGGCGGCCTTGGGCGGCGTCAGCATGCAGTCGAAGACCTTCTGGCG
Source organism: Prevotella sp. (assembly GCA_017458195.1). GTDB lineage: Bacteria > Bacteroidota > Bacteroidia > Bacteroidales > Bacteroidaceae > Prevotella. The sequence goes on along the minus strand of JAFTGI010000132.1, from coordinate 6,438 downwards.
CGCCTTCTTCTGCCATTTCTTGAAACTCTTGATGCCGGAGTTCTCCCAGCTCAGGGGATAGGTCAGCTCCTGCTTCAGCTGCTCCACGTAGGCGGGCAGGTCGAACGTAAACTCAAACTTCTCGCGCTTCTGCACGGGCTCCTTCTTCTGCCCAAAGGCCGTCGTGGCGGTCGTGAGCATCACTGTCAGGGCAATCAGCAAGTGGATTCTTTTCATTGTTTTAGGAATATTTTTGTGCAAAGATACGCATTTTTCGCGGATTATCACTAACTTTGCAGAAAAATAATAAGCATGGAACGACTCTTGCACTACGTCTGGAAGCACCGCATGCTGCCCCTGCGACCCCTTGAGACGACCGACGGGCGCGAGGTGGAGCTGATCGACCCGGGACTGCACAACCACAATGCGGGGCCCGACTTCTTCAACGCGAAGGTGAAGATCGGCGGCACGCTGTGGGTGGGCAACGTGGAGATTCACCTGAAGTCGAGCGACTGGTACCTGCACCATCACGACCGCGACCCGCGCTACGACAACGTGGTGCTCCATGTGGTCAGCCAGGCCGACGCCGACGTGCGCAACTCGCAGGGCCAGTATCTGCCGCAGGTGGTCATCGAGGTTCCACGCGAGGTCAGCGAGCATTATGAGGAACTGCTCCACACCGACCAGTATCCGCCGTGCTACAAGATCATCCCGCAGCTGACACCGCTGACCGTCCACGCCTGGATGGCAGCCCTGCAGACGGAGCGGCTGGAGCAGAAGACGCGTGCCATCGAGCAGCGCGCCCGGCTGAAGGACGGCTCGTGGGAGGACGCCTATTTCGTCACGCTGGCCCGCAACTACGGTTTCGGCATCAACGGCGAGGCCTTCGAGCTGTGGGCGCAGCACGTGCCCCTCGGGGCGGTGGGCAAGCACCGCGACGACCTGTTCCAGGTGGAGGCCATCTTCATGGGGCAGGCCGGCCTGCTCGACGAGGAGAGCATCCCCGAGCGCTATCGTGAGGCCGCCATGCAGGAGGGCTATTTCCAGAAGTTGCGCAACGAATACCTCTACCTGGCGCATAAATTCTCGATGAAACCGATGAATTTTGCCGTCTGGCGCTTCCTCCGCCTGCGCCCGCAGAACTTCCCCCACATCCGCATCTCGCAGCTGGCCAACCTCTACTATGAGCGGCACGCCGGACTGAGCGAGCTCCTGGAATGCGACACGCTCGACAAGGCCCGCCAGCTGATGCAGACCCACGTCACGCCCTACTGGGAGACGCACTACACGTTTGGCTCGGAAAGCACGAAAAACATGAAAAATCTCTCGGTTTCATCGACAAACCTGCTGCTCATCAACACCGTCATCCCGATGCTCTTTGCCGTCGGTCGCCACCGTCAGAGGGAGGAGCTCTGCGACCGCGCCTTCGACTTCCTCGAGGGCTTGCGCGCCGAGCAGAACCACATCATCCGCATGTGGCGCGAGTGCGGTCTGGAGGTCAGGACGGCCGGCGACTCGCAGGCCCTCATCCAACTGAAAAAGGAATACTGCGACCGCCGCGACTGTCTGCGCTGCCGGTTCGGGTACGAGTACCTTAAGAGATAATAGATAATAGATAAGAGATAATAGATATTTTATGGAATACCATTTTGAGACCGTGATGCAGGTGCGTGACTATGAATGCGACATCGAGGGCATCGTCAACAATGCGCAGTACATCCACTACTGCGAGCACACGCGCCACCTCTTTCTGCGCGAGTGCGGACTGAGCTTTGCCGAGCTCCACCGTCAGGGCTACGACGCCGTCGTGGCCCGCATGCAACTGCAATACAAGTCGCCGCTGCGGCCCGACGACGAGTTCCGCTCATGCCTCCGCTTGGAGAAGGAGGGCATCAAGTACGTATTCCATCAGGACATCTACCGTCTTGCCGACCACATGCTCTGCTTCCGCGGCAAGATCGAGCTGGTCTGCCTCTACAACGGTCAGCTAGCCCGCACGTCGCCCTACGACGACGCCTTTGCCAGATTCTTTGAACAATAAATAACTACCACGGATTACTTACTACCACGGATTACGCGGATTAAACGGATTTTCAAATTAAGAATCCGTTTAATCCGCGTAATCCGTGGTTTATTATTTATCCGTGGTTATAAGTATTACTTCACGAAGAGCTTCACGGTCTTGCCGTCGGCGCGGCGGACGATGTTGACGCCACGCTGCAGGCGGCTGACGGGCTGACCGGCCTCGTTGTAGATGGCCGTCGTCGTGACCTTGGCGGTGCTGACGGCGTCGATGGCTGTGGGATTGGGCTCGCCGATGACCTCCACGAGGTTGGTCACCACACCCTCACTCTTCTGCGTGCCGTTGATGGCGTAGATGGTGAAGTCGTACATTCCGCCATACGTAGCCACTTCCTCAGCATAGTACTCCAGGTCGGGGCAGTCGCTGACGAGCGTCTTCTGCTCCTGGTTCTGCACGACCATGTAGGTCAGCACGTCTTCCTCCGTGATCGTTGCACCCCAGTCGGCCCAGACGCTGGCGGTAGGAGCCGTCCATGTGATTTGAGCCTCATTGTCACCGAACATCTCGGCAACAGCATTGGTCGGGGCATTGGGCTTGGCAGGACCGACGATGACGTTGGCGGCCAAATTGCTCGTGGCAATCGACGGGCTCCATGTGCAGAAAGCCACATAGGTGAGGAGGTGCAGACCCTCGGTGATGTTGAAGCTGACCTCAACCTCCGAACCGGCGGCCACGCTGCTGCTCATGCCCTTCTGTTCGCCGTCGACGTAGATGCGGACGCGCGTCTCCTCGTCGATGCTGCTGCCGTCGGCAAAGAGCGTGGGCAGGGTGATGACGGCCGTGCCCTTGCCCGTCTCAGCGTCGTAGCTGAAGGTGGGAGCGGCGAAGCTGCCGACCTTCTTGGCGGGCTGGCTGACGAGGCTGGGCTTCTGGTAGGCATAAGTATAGATGCCGTCCATGTCGAACATCTTGGTCAGTCGGCCGTCGGCGGTGCTGATCTCATAGAGTGCGGTGTTGTTCTGGCCGTCGTTATAGCCCAGGTAGAGGGCATCGGTGGCCGAGATGAAGAACTGGAAGCCATAGTCGATGCCGATAGGCAGGTTGATGGCGGCCACCTTGTCGAGCGTCAGCTTCATGGGGTTGAAGGTGCAGAGCTCATAGCTCACCTTGCCGCCCTCGCGGTTGGCCACGGTAGCATAGATCTTCTTGTTGTAGACGGCGACGGCCAGCACGGCCTTGGCGTCCTTCGTCTCGTCGACGAGGCTCCAGCGGCCCAGCACGTCGACGATGCGGTTCTGCAGTTGGTAGTTACCGACGGTGTCAACGTCGACGACGTAGTATTTCAGCTCAATGGGGTCATAGTCAGCATTGCGCACGGTGTCGACAGCCACGCCGAAGACGCGGTCCTGCTGCGGGTCGTAGGCCGCGGTGAGCAGATGGCGGATGACAGCACCGTTGTTGGGATACCAGTAGTTGGAGTAATTATATCCCTGCTGCTCAAATTTCTCTGCCGTGAAGATGGAGAAAAATTGCATGGCGTTGCTATTGTTGGGATTATAGCTGTTATAAGTATAGGTGTACTTGGTCGTGAACAGCTTCGAACCGCGCACGAAGCCCACCTCGTTGCCAATATTAGTGTTGGTCATCCAGTCGGTATGCGTGAACGTCTCGTCGATGTTGAAGGCGGTGATGCTGCCGGTGGAGGTGTTATAGCCCAGGAAGTCGTAGGTCGGGGGCTCACAGTAGACGCTGTTGGTCATGGCAGCAGAGCTCTGCGTACCGCCGGCCACGGCGTAGATGCTGAAGTCGAAGTTGCCGGGCTCCTTGGCCAGGTTGTCCACCTCGGCGCTCGTGCCGGTCAGGCCATCGGCCACGACGACGCCGTCGATGTTGCGCACGATGGTGTAGGTCAGATCAGAGCCGTCGAACTCATAGCCCCAGTCGCCGTATTCAGTAGCCGTGGGAGCCGTCCATGAGAACAGACCCTTGTTGGCGTCGGTCATCTCGACCTTGGCGTCCTTGACAGGCTCGGGCTTGGCGCTGCCCACGAGAGCGAAGGTGGTGTGGTAGCAGATCGTCCAGCCCGTATAGCCGCCGGCGGGCTGAAGACGCAAGGTGAAGCAGTGCAGGCCGTTGGGGTTAGTCACGCCATAGACAGTGCTCAAGTCGCCGGTCAGCGTAGCCTTGTCGCCGGGGAAGAAGTAGGTGACGCCCTCGGGCTTCGTCGTAGTGACGGTGCTGCCCTCCATATAGACATAGGCGTTGATGGCGCGGCCATAGTCGGCAGTGAGGGCCCAGTTGTCGGGCTTCAACGTATCACCCTTGATGTCGGTCAAGGGCACGGTGAACGTGACGGTGATCTTGGTGCCGTCAATCTCAATCTCCACGTCGTCGGGCTCAGCCATAGGCACGGTCGGAGTGCCGTAGACGGCGATGGTCGACGGACGCTGATAGCAGCCGGCGAGCACACGGTCGGCCTCGGCCTCCTTGGCAGCGGCCACCTGGCCGTTCGTGGCAAACGTGGGCAAATAGTAGATGGTGGAGTTCTGCTCGCCGTCGGGACTGATGACGAGGTAGTAGCGATAAGTCGTGGTCACGTCGTAGACGCTGGCCACGGCCTTCAGCGGGTCGACGCTCCCGACAGCCTCGATGACGCCCGTCTCGGTGATGACGCCCGTCATGACATCCAGGCGGCCCAGGTAGGTCTTGGTCTGGCCGTCCTGGCGCTTGGCATAGACAACGTAGCCGGTGCCATAGCTGCAGAAGAACGCGAGCGGTGCGATGCTGGTCATCGTCTCGTCGTCATACCAGTAGCCAATGGTCGAGATGCGCTTCAGCTCGACGGTATTCTCGTCGAGCACGGCGGTGTAGTAGCGCACGCCGAGGCCCTCCTCCTTGACCGAGGCGATGGCGAAGGTGGCGAAAGGCTGCTGGTCGCTGGCGAACAGCGCCAGGGGCAGTCCGGTGGCGGCGTTCAACGGGCCGCTGACCTGGCTCACCTGGGTGAATTTCTCTGCGTCCATCACGGTCAGCGTCTGAATATCGACGTCGCCGGCGAGCGTGTAAAGCTGCTTGTTCTTGATGTAGCTCAGGGGCGACAGATTCTGCCCTTCGGGGGCGTCAACTGACTCGAATCCCTCTGCCGTCCACTTGAAATTGACCATTTTATTGGCTTTCATGTCGTAGCCGCAGGAGTAGTAGACCACCTCCTCTTGCGCAGCGAGGTTGGCGCTGAAGGTCAGAGCCAATGCTGCGAGAAAGAATTTTGTAAATCTTTTCATAAGCTTAAACATTTAATAAAATAATTTGTCGATAATTTTTGCGCAAAGATAAACAACTATCACCAAAATCGCGAAAAAAGCGACGGATTGTTGTTTCATTTTCATGAAACTAACAAAAAAACAGACCTCCCGGGGCCTGCTTTTGAATATTACATGAATAAATGTTTTCAAACCTGCGCCCTACCCTGCGCTCTGCTCGCGCAGGAACTGCGAGGGCGTCGTGCCGTTGATTTTTTTGAAGGCCTGGATGAACGAGGTGGCGCTGTTGTAGCCCAGCTCCTGATAGATGCCCTGGATGGTGATGTTGCCGTAGTGCTCGGTGTCGGTGAGGCGGCGGGTGGCCTCCTTGATGCGATATTCGTTGAGCAGCGTCTTGAACGTCTTGCCGTGCACCTGGTTGATGGCATACGACACGTACTTCTGGTTCGAGCCCACGCGGACGGCCAGCTGCTGCAGCGAGAAGTCGGGATTGCTGATGGCCGTGATGTCGCTCATCACGCCGTCGATCTGGGTGGCCAGCTCCTTCACCTGCTCGTCGCTCAGGTGGATGGGCGCGCGGCCCTCTGTGCCCTTCTCCTCGCGCTCGGCCCGCATCTGTGCTATGCGGCGGCGGCCCAGATACCACAGTCCGGCCAGGGCCAGCAGACTCAGGACGACGACCAGCGTGAGCAGCCACCACTGGCGGTGCACCTGAGCGCTGAGCGACGAGATCTGGCGGCCCGTGCGGCTGTTCTCATACTGGTAGAGCTTCTCCTTGGCGGCGGCCAGCTGGCGCTGGTCGAGCACGCTGTCGCGCAGCGTGTAGTACATCGAGTGATAGAACTGAGCGCTGTCCGGATGGCCCGCCTTTTCGTAGGCCTCGGCCATCAGTCGGCACGACGCGGCCTGCAGCTCAGTGCTCTCCAGGCTGTCGGTCATCGACTGGTGCATGCGGAAATAGTGCAGAGCCTCTTGGGCGTCGTCCCGAAGCAGATAGAGGTTGCCCAGCTCGCTGAGCTGCACCAGCTCGTACTTCGGCTCCATCCGGTGGCTCCGGGCGTAGTCGAGGGCGCGGGTGCTCAGCGCTATCGACTCGTCGATCTGTCCGCCCATGCGGGCCACCACGCCGGCGTAGTGGATGGTGTAGAAGCGCCACATGACGGTGTCGATCAGGGG
>JAFTGI010000131.1 GCA_017458195.1 Prevotella sp. | reverse complement strand
TGCATGGGCTTCGGCCCTGTGAACTTCTAAAAAAACTGAAGCCCCCTCCGATCCCCCCCTACGGCCCCCGAGGGGGCTTCTATACTTTTGCAGGTGGAGAAGTCTATAGTAGCCCCCTCGGGGGCAGAAGGGGGGCTTCGGGCTGGTTTTTGCACACTCTGCGGGAGAGTGTGCAGGGGTATACCTTGGGTGTCTCCGGGGTGTGAAATCGCTGGAAACCCCAGTGTTTATACGTGTTGTAACATTTGTAACATTTGTAACATTTCATTTTTGCTATTGACACCGATAAGCTCCACTTTGCGGGCCGGCATGACAAGCTGGCCGCGCATGCCATTCCACATACTTCATGGCGTGTGCTTACTTGACATAGAACTTCTTTCCTTCGTGGATGTAGAGTCCGCTCTGCGGACGGCTCTGCAGGCGCCGGCCCTGCAGGTCGTAGACGTGCTGTGCGCCGTCGGCCGGCTGTGCCGTCATCTCGCGTATGCCCGTGGTGTAGTTCTGCAGGATGTACTCGATGCCCTTTGCGGCGTTGATCTTGCCAGCTCCCCAGCGCAGGGGTTCCTGGGCGGTGTAGTCGTCGTTGGTGGCCGAGTAGCTGATGATGTCCTTCACGTCGTCGAGCGTCAGCGTGGGGCTGGCCTGCAGCCATGTGGCGATGATGCCCGAGACGACGGGACATGCCATCGACGTGCCGCTCTCGGCGCTGTAGGTGCCTCCCTGCCACTGCATGGCGGCGTCGATGGTCTCGTCGTCGTCGATGCTGTAGCTGTTCCATGCCGACACGATGTTCACGCCGGGAGCGCAGACCACGGGCTGGCAGATGCCGTTGGGGTACTGGCCGTAGCTGGAGAAGACGGCGATGTCGTCCGGCGTGCTGGGCATGTCCTCGTCATTCGTGGTGTCGATGGTGGTGCCGTCGTAGTTGCGCTGCATGACGTTGGTGCAGTAGGCTCCCACGCTGACCACGCGGTCGGTGGTGGTCCAGTCGCCGGCGGAGAGGTCGCTGTCGCCGTCGATGTAGCCGGGCAGTCCTACGAAGTTGCGTCCGCCGAAGCCCACGCTCTGGTCCCAGAGGTCGATGGCCGTTCCCTCGGCGCCGCTGATGACGAGCTCGAAGAGCTGCAGCTTGTCCATGCCGCCTTCGGCCTCTGCCGACACGAAGAGGCGGCCGTCGCCATTGTCCATGGCGGCCAGCGACACCTCGCCGTCGAAGACGGCCGCCAGCGTCTCGTCGTCGTCGCTGCTGACCGTGCTCGTCATCGGCTCGCCGCCCAGGGTGGCGGTCACCTTCTCCGAGGTCCACTTCGTGGTGAGGCGTCCGGTGCGCTGGTTCAGCTCCTTGAGCGTCAGCTGCAGGCTCACCTCGCTGCCCGTGCGGGTGTAGCCCACCACCGTGGGTACGTACTTGTAGGCGTGGCCATCGTCGCCGTCGGTGAGTGCCATGAGCAGCGTCTTCACCGACGTGGTGGCGGCTGTGAACTCCTGGTAGAGGTGGATGGGGTAGGCTCCCTCGTTGCCTGTCGAGAAGACGGGTATGACGTGGTTGGAGAGCTCCTCGATGGCCGCGGTGACGGTGCTGGTGCCGTCGTGGGGCCCCTCGTGGCTGTTCATGCTGGCGCTGAACACGGTGGGCTGCTCGCTCTGGTCGGCATAGGCGGCGGCGAAGGCCAGCACCTCCTCAATCATCTCGTCGAAGGTGTCGTACTCGTCCTCGGCTTCTTCGAAGAATCCGCTGGGGATGAGCACCAGGTCGGCATCGGGAGCCATGCCACCGAAGCCTTGCTCGCTGATGGAGCCGGCGGCGATGGCTGTGGTGTGGGTGCCGTGTGTCTCCTCCTCGTCGTCGGTGGTCAGCGTGGCGATGAGCTCCGGCGTGTCGAAGATGCTGCCCGGGAAGGTGTATTCGCCTGCCTCGGGGTCGCTGACGGTGAACGGGCGGCCCTCGGTGCTGTTGCGCACGTAGACGGCCTTGATGCGGCTGCGCCCCTGGGCATCCTTGAAGGCGGGATGCTGGAAGTCCATGGCAACGTCGAAGATGCAGAAGTTGACGCCCCGTCCGCTATACTCCGTGGCTCCCGCCGGCAGGGTGGGGCCGTTGAGCTGTGCGATGCCGGTGGCCTGGCGGGCGACGTCGGTCTTCAGGCGTCCGCGGTGGCCCTTGTCGATGCGCACCACGCCGCCGATGCGCTCCAGGGCGCCGATGCTGTCCACGGGGATGGACACGGTGACCTGGTGGCCCAGCTTCGTGCGCAGGGTGGCGCCGGCGGCGCGCAGCTGCTGGCAGGTTTGGGCGACGTTGTCGTCCGCGAGCTGCACCACGAGCTTCACGGCGTCGGGTGCGGCCTGCTCGTGGGCGGTGCCGCGGGCGGCGGCGCGCTGCGCCTGCAACTGGTGTTTCTTCACTGCAAGCTGAGCCTGTGGCGTCAGTTTGCCCTGCGCCAGAGCACCAAGGCCGATGGCGAGGAATACGAAAAGGGAAGTAAGTGTTCTCTTCATTGTTTTTGTTGTTTTAATAGGTTTTTCGCTTTTCGATTGCAAAGATAGGAAAAAGATTTGATAAAGCACGCAAGTCAGTGCAAGAATTTTCCCTATTTTTAGGTTCTTCAAGGTTTTGGGCGTCTTTTGTTTTTGGAAGATGCGAAGCGTACAAATACTGCTGTCATGAATCATGTAGGTTAAAAAAAGTATCAGTGCGGGGCGAGACTATGCGTATTTTTCACATGGAAAGCAGGAGAGGCAGCGGCAGGAAATGAAATCACGGCGTGACGGCATGACGTCACGCCGTGGTTTCAGTCTTTTCGGGGGGGGGCGCCCTGGCCTACAGCCCGGCATCGACCAGCGTGCGCAGCTGCTGGATGCCCTGGTGGTTGTTGTCCAGCTCCTCCACCTCCTTCAGGTAGCGCTCGGCGTGCTCCCGGTCGCCCAGGCCCAAGTAGCCGAGGGCAAGCATGTACTTGCAGTGGATGAGGTTCTTCAGGTCGAGCGAGTCCTCCCAGATGAGCAGGTCGGGCAGGGAGACGGCGAAGTAGTCCATCAGCTGCTTCCTCCCCGAGCCTTGCTCGCCTTCCCGTAGCCCTCCAAAGACGTGCTGCTTGCCGTAGTTGATGAGTCGGTAGAAGCGTCCGTGGGCTTGCGCCTCGCGACCGAGCTTCAGCAGGGCCAGACCCTGATAGAAGATCTTGTCGGGCTTGGCGTCGTTGTAGTACATGGCGGCAGCGGGCTCCTGCGGGCCCTTCGTGGCCTCTTCCCAGCACTGGCGGGCCTTCTCCTTCTGTCCGAGGGCATCGTAGGCGATGCCGAGCAGATAGTAGAAGTCGTTCTCCTGGGCGCCGTAGAGCTTGCCCTCGCCGAGGTGGCGGGGATATGCCAGGCACTCTTCCAGGAGGCGAATGGCTTCAGCCCCCCCTACGGCCCCCGAGGGGGCTTCTATAGTTTTGCTGGCGGAAGGGACTATCGTGCCCCCCTCGGGGGACGAAGGGGGGGCTTTTGGGGCCAACAGTTTCTTGGCCAGCTCCACGCGGCAGATCTGATACTGCGTGGGCACCTTGCCTTCGCCGCCCTCCCAGGGATGGAAGGTGCGGGCGTCGAGCTTCTGCATGGCCTCCTCGTAGCGGCCCACCTGGTTGAGCAGGGTGATCTCCTCGAGCACGAGGTCGTCGCGGCGCCGGATGAGCTCAGGATATTTCTGGAGGAAGGCCAGCCGCTCAGCGTGCGGACGGTGGAGGCGCTTGTAGAGCTGGTCGAGCTCCATGAGTACGCGCTCGTCGTTCTCGTCGAGGTGGAAAGCGCGCTCCATGTATTCCAGTGCCTCCTGCTGACGGTCTTGCTTGTTAAAACGGCCCAGGGCGAGGTTGCGCCAGACGGTGGGGAACGTCGGGTCGAGACGGGCCGAGAGTTCCCAGTTCTCGATGGCGAGGTCGTACTGACGGGCGGCATAGTAGAGACAGCCGAGATAGTAAGGCGCACGGGCACCCTGCGGGTTAGCCCGCTTGGCGGCTTCGAGGCAGATGACGTCCTCCGGGCGGTTGGGGAAGCAGTAGGCGGAGTCAGCCTTTTCGGCCTCGTCGTATCGGCCCATATAATAATAGGTCATGGGCGTGGCGGCTCCCATTCCCGACGTTCCGT
>JAFTGI010000012.1 GCA_017458195.1 Prevotella sp. | reverse complement strand
TAAAAATCAAATAGTTGAAGAAATATACGCCACAAGATTTGGCCCAAATAGAATTGTCGTACCCCTATACGGGATTACAACTGCTCGGAGTTTCGCTTGATGACATTATTGAGGCTATAGCCTAATCGCTGAATAGTTACCGCATAGTTATAGAAGGTTAAAATTGTTAAATAATTACTTGAAAAGCATACCAAAGTACGAGTAGAGTCACTTTTCTACCTTTTAAAGTACAAAGCGCTGATTATCAATATTTAAAGCATTCTCTGGTTGCAGGAGCCTTTCTTCTGTCGATATCCCAGAAAATGTGGACTCAATAGGTGGAGGAGCTTTTTCTTTATGTACACATTTAATATCTATAAGCATTCCTTCTAGCGTTGCATATATAGGGCCTACCGCCTTTAATGTTGGAGAAAGTGGGCAACTCTCTGCCGTTTACATTAGCGACTTAGAATCTTGGTGTAGAGTAGTATTTCAAGATTTATATTCAAACCCTCTTAATCATGGGGCTACATTATATGTAAATGGCGAAGAAGTCAAGGAATTGACAATTCCAGATGGTATTGACACACTTAATGATAACACATTTGCCGGGTGTGATTGTATTTATGTAAACATCCCATCAAGCGTAACTTCCATTGGAAAAAACTGCTTTAGTGGATGTAGAATGTTGTCAGAAATAAATATACCATCAAACGTAAGATCTATAGGAGATTACTGCTTTAATGGATGTATAATGTTACCCAAAATAAATATTCCATCAAGTGTAACTTCCATCGGAGAATGCTGTTTTATTAATTGTAGCACGCTTGCTGAAATGCGTGTTACAGAAGGTAATCTTGTATATGATTCTAGAGAGAACTGCAATGCAATTATAAACACTTCTGCCAATCAACTTGAATATGGATGTTCAGGAACGACCATTCCATTAGACGTTACAAGCATAAAACAAAGTGCATTTGTAGGGAGCGGTTTAAAGTCTATAATAATCCCTAATAACATCAAAGCAATAGAATGCGGCCCTGGGGGAGGGTATAATCCATTTGCCCGTTGTGAAATTGAAAAACTTGTCATTGATATGGATACTATAGTGCCCGTGTTTCAAAAAATGGAATCCTTAAAGGAAGTGGTGCTAGGGGAACATGTAAGAAGAAGTGAAACACATGCTTTTTATGGATGTAATTCTTTGATAACACTATCTCTTTCAGAAGGAATATCAGAAATAGCAGAAGGGATGTTCTTAGATTGCACATCTTTAGACAATGTTATTATTCCTGGCAGTATTGGAAGTATTGGTAGCAGTGCCTTTCAAGGATGTTCACAATTAAAAAAAATGATAATATCAGAAGGTGTTGAAGTGATAAATAATCAAGCGTTTATGGACTGCGTGCAGTTAGAATCACTTAGTCTACCCAGCACAATAAAAGAAGTGGGAAGCCTTGCATTCTTTAACACGCTTTGGTACAACAATCAACCTGATGGTATTATCTATTTCGGTCCTATCGTATATGCATATAAAGGAGACCACTCAATTGAGAATGAAATAAATCTTGAAATTCGTGAAGGTTCAACTATAATTGTGAGTTCTGCTTTCTCTGGCTGCAAAGGTTTAAAAAGTATTATTCTTCCAAACAGTATAAACTCCATTGGTAGTAGCGCATTTCAGGGTTGCATAAGTTTACGAAGAATAGGACTTCCTGATAGTTTGTCTATAATTTCATGGGGGCTTTTTGATGGGTGTACAGCGTTAGAGGAAATTGTCATACCTGCCGGAGTCGTCAAAATCGAAGAATGGGCATTTAACAATTGTAGTAGTTTGCAATCCATATCAATCCCAAATGGCGTTTCATCATTAGGCGGACGAGTGTTCTATGGCTGTAGCAGTTTAAAGTCGATAACAATACCATCAGGGATGAAAAGAATAGAAGGTTGGGCTTTTGCATATTGCACAAACCTTCAAAGTCTTATTATTGAAGAAGGCGATGACGATTTGGTCATTAGTAAATCTCCAACACAATATCCTGCATTTCATAATTGTCCCATAATTGATATCTATCTAGGAAGAAGAATTAACATAAGCTATGGGAATGTTGCTGGATTCAACCCAACTCTAATTAGAATTAGCACGAAGAAATCAATAATTGAGAGTAATCTTCTTGATAACGTAAGGGGTTATATTTACTCTATAATAATTCCCAAAAACATTAAGAAAATAGAGACCAAAGCCTTTCAACAATGCTCCAATCTTCACTATGTGGAATTTGAAGATGGAACAGACAATTTGGACTGTTGTGAAGGATATACATTTTACGCTTGTCCTTTAGATAGTATATACTTAGGTAGAAATGTTTCTTTTTCCCAAAATTCACCATTTAGAGGAAATAGAGAGCGTCTATCTACAGTGAAATTTGGAAATTGTGTTTTAGAAATTACCGATGGGCTGTTCGTTGGTCACAAGGGGTTGACTTCTATTGTTTTTCCATCAAGTATACAAAAGATAGGTTCTCAATCTTTCTATGGTTGTGATGGCTTACAATCTATAAGCATTCCCAATAATGTTAACGAGATAGGGAAAGACGCATTCGACATGTGTAGAGGACTCAGGTCTTTTGTTATTGAGGATGGCCAGGAAACACTGAGTATTGATAACAACTTCATGAACTGCGAGCTGAAGAAGGTGTACTTAGGAAGGAACATCGTCTATCCAGAGCCGCTATCACCCTTCAGCGGCTTGGACTACCTTGACTCTTTGGTAATTGGGAGTAAGGTCAACAAGGTAGGCAAGTCGGCATTTGCATCTTGCAGGAACCTGAAGGAGGTGGTTTCATACTCAGAAGTAGTGCCGGAAACTGATGAATATGCCTTTACGCACTCTTATTTGCCAAGTGCTACGCTTCGTGTGCCTTACAGCCTGTTTGACCAATATTGTGTGACGGTACCTTGGAGCCTCTTTGGCAGCATAAAGAACTTCGAAGGCATGTATAACCTTGTTTATCTTGTAGATGGGGAAGAATATAAGAAATATGTCATAGAGCAAGGTTCTTCTATCTCAGCCGAAGAAGAACCCACTAGAGAAGGATATACCTTCAGCGGGTGGTGCGAGATTCCTGAGACCATGCCGGACCACGATGTGACGGTGACAGGCACTTTCAGCATAAACAGCTATAAGCTGACTTACATGATAGATGATAAGGTGTATAAGGAAATCATGTATGAATATGGTGCCACTATCACGCCTGAGCCTCAACCAGAGGGCGACTACGCCACTTTCGAATGGACGGATTTGCCTCAGACGATGCCTGCTCATGATGTCGTAGTATATGCAAGCTATACGTCAGGAATTATAGAAGTCTTCATGGCATCAGAGCATAATGTACGCATTTACTCGCCTAATGGCAAAAAACTCAATAAACTGCAAAAAGGGATTAACATTGTAATTCGTGATGATGGCACAGTTAAGAAGGTCATGATGAAATGATGTGTTAAGGTCACTATGAATATTGATGGTCTACTCTTTTGTTAGGGTAGACCATCAACTAATATACTGGTCAACAATAGCAATGGCATATCCACAATTGGGGTAGTCTCTCACAACAGGACTGGCTCTGAGTGCGCGGTTTTGCCCTCATTTTACGGTCGCTCTGCGTTCGCTCGGCCTAAAAGGACGCTTTGCATGCAAAGAATTCTCCAAAATCTGTTGTTCTTTACAAGCTTTTTTCGTAATTTTGCCACAAATTATTGAGAAAGCTATGAAGATATTTGGTGTTGGCATGAACTATGCCTCGCACAATGAGGAGATGAAGCGGATGGACTTCCACACGGAGGAGCCCGTGATTTTCACCAAGGCCGACTCGGCCCTGCTGAATCAGGGGAAACCCTTCTTCGTGCCCGACTGGAGCGAGCGCGTCGACTATGAGGGCGAGCTCGTCGTCCGCATCTGCCGGCTGGGCAAGGGCATCCCTGCGAAGTTTGCACACAGGTATTACGACGCCGTGACCGTCGGCATCGACTTCACGGCCCGCGACCTGCAGCTGCGGGCCAAGCAGCAGGGCCTGCCCTGGACCATCAGCAAGGGCTTCGACGGCAGCGCAGTCATCGGCGAGTGGGTCGACAAGACGGAGCTGCCCGACGTCGGTCAGCTGCGCTTCCGGCTCGACCTGAACGGACAGACCGTGCAGCAGGGCTCGGCGGCCGACATGATCTGGAGCGTCGACGAGCTGATCAGCTATATCTCGCGCTTCTTCACCCTCCGCACCGGCGACCTGCTCTACACGGGCACACCGGCCGGCGTGGGCCCCGTCAGGGAGGGCGACCGCCTGCGGGGATGGCTCGAGGAGCGCCCGGTGCTCGATTTCAGGTGTTGCTGAGTGTATAGCCCGGCAAAACAACGTGTATAGCCCGGCTAAACACTGTGTATAGTCCGGCTATACACTGTGTATAGTCCGGCTATACACTTAGTACACCCCCGGTGTACAAAACTGGGGGGAATGTCCGTCCGGGCTGTTTTTTCACCCTCTGATATAATAATTCGGGCAATAGCGCGTTTATATAATAAGTTATGCGCATAAGACTATTCATGGTGATGCTCCTGCTGACGCTCCGTGCGTCCGGTCAGGGCTTCTTCAACCTGACAGCCGACGAGGTCAAGATCGACTCGGTGCTGCCGCGGTTCTGCTATTCGGTGGAGCTGGGGTCGGCCTATGCTGACTCGGTCTATACGGTGAGCATCGATTATCCCGAATTTATTGACATGCATCCCGCCGACGTGGCCCGCCTGGGCGAGCTGGGCGTGGCGGCGCTGCCCGAAATGCCCGAGGTGCTGAGCTATGTGGGCACGTCGCGCAAGGAGGGCACGCTCTACGTCTCGTTTGTGCCCTTAGTGCAGCGTGGCGGCCGCTACCAGAAGCTCGTCAGCTTTATGCTTCGCGTCGAGGCCCGGAAGGCCGCTGGCAGCCGCACCCGGGCCACGGCGGAGACCGGCGAGCGCTATAAGGCGCATTCGGTGCTGGCCACCGGGCAGTGGGCTAAGATCAGCATTCCCGAGACCGGCATCTATCAGATTACCGATGCGCTGGTGCGCCAGTGCGGCTTCTCCAATCCCCAGAAGGTCAAGATCTATGGCTACGGCGGAGCCCTCCAGCCCGAGGTGATGCGTGGCGACTACCTGCAGGCGACCGACGACCTGCGGGAGGTGGCCACGTGCACGGTGGGCGGCCGGCGGCTGTTCTACGGCGTGGGCCCGGTGACGTGGGACAGTAACACCACGACGGCCCGCACGCGCAATCCCTACAGCGACGTGGGCTACTATTTCCTCACCGAGAGCGACGACGAGCCGCTGCGGGTGGACAGTGCCGAGTTCGTCAGCTCATTCTATCCCTCGACCAGCGACTATCACTCGCTCCACGAGGTCGACGACTTCGCCTGGTATCACAGCGGCCGCAACCTCTATGAGACGGCCTGGCGGAGCGATGCCGACAACCGCTACACCCTCGCTGCCCACGGCACGAGCGGCCAGCTGACGGTGAACATCACGATGAACAACCCCTGCGAGGTGTCGGTGACACTGAACGACTCCGTGTGCGGCACAATCAGCAACACGCTGAAAGCCGGCGACGAGAACAACAGCAATGCCAAGTATGAGGAGGCCTTCCTGAAGACCGTCACCTACAAGGTGAACAACCTGCAGGCCCAGAACACCGTCGTGCTGCGACAGACGTCGGGCACGTCAGACATCCACCTCGACTATATCGCCCTGACCGAACCGACGCCGGCCCCGCTGCCGTCGCTGATGGCCACCTCGTTCAGCGCACCCCGCTACGTCTATCGCATCACCAATCAGGACCATCATGCCGACACGTCGGTCGACCTCGTCATCATCATTCCCACCAACCAGAAGCAGCTGGCCCAGGCCGAGCGGCTGAAGGCGCTGCACGAGACGGAGGACAGCATGACCGTGCGCATCGTGCCGGCCGATGAGCTCTACAACGAATTCTCGAGCGGCACGCCCGACGCCACGGCCTACCGCCGCTACATGAAGATGCTCTACGACCGGGCCGAGACGGCCGACGACGCCCCGCACTATCTGCTGCTCTTCGGCGACGGCGCCTGGGACAACCGCATGCTGAGCAGCGACTGGCGCTCATCGTCGCCCGACGACTATCTGCTCTGCTATGAGAGCGAGAACTCGCTGAGCGAGACCCGCAGCTACGTCTCCGACGACTACTACTGCATCCTCGACGACGGCGAGGGCGGCTCGCTACAGACCTACGACAAGACCGACATCGGCGTGGGGCGGTTGCCGGCTGTCGATGCTGCCGACGCCAAGATCATGGTCGACAAGATCCTGAACTACGTCAGGAACGACCAGGCCGGCAACTGGCAGAACGTGCTTTGCTTCATGGGCGACGACGGCAACAACAACGTCCACATGCGCGAGGCCAACGCCGCCGCACAGGCCGTCGAACAGCAGTATCCGGGCTACATCGTGAAGCGCATCTTCTGGGATGCCTACAATATCGTCGCCACGGCCAAGGGCAAGACCTATCCCGACGTGACCAACCTGATTCGCCAGCAGATGCGCAACGGCGCCCTCATCATGGACTACTGCGGCCACGGCGCCGCCTACTGCCTGTCGCACGAGAAGGTCGTCATGCGCACTGACTTCGACATCAGCAGCCAGAACCGGCTGCCGCTCTGGATCACGGCCTCGTGCGACATCATGCCCTACGACGGGCGCGAGGACAACATCGGCGAGACGGCCATGCTCAACCCCACGGGCGGATGCGTCGCCTTCTTCGGCACCACCCGCACCGTCTGGACCAACCACAACATGGAGGTCAACGTGGGCTACGTCAAGAACGTCCTCAGCACCATCAACGGCCGTCGGGCCACCCTGGGCGACGCCGTGCGGCTGACCAAGAATGCCATCCAGGTGGAGAGCGATCCCTATTCCTACAATAAACTGCACTACACGCTCCTCGGCGACCCGGCCATGACGCTGGTCACCCCCACTAAGACCATGGTCGTCGACAGCATCAGCGGCGTCTCGCCGGCAAGCGGCGTCGTCGAGCTGGCCGCCGGGACGGAGATCTCGGTGAAAGGCCACGTGGAGGGTGATGCCGGCTTTACGGGCGTTGCCAACCTGACCGTGCGCGACGTGATGGAACACATCGTCTGCAAGGTCAACCAGACCGATTCGAGCAGCGACGACACGCCCTACGAGTTCGACGACCGCTCGAGCACCATCTATCAGGGCAGCGACAGCATCGTCGGCGGACAGTTCAACATCCGCTTCGTCCTGCCGCGCGACATCAGCTACAGCCAGGACAACGGTCTGCTGACCCTCTTTGCCTACACCAACGACCGCAAGACCATGGCCCACGGCGAGAACGGGCGCTTCGTCTTCGGCAAGAGCAGCGACATCGCCAGCGACGGCATCGGCCCCTCGATCTACTGCTACCTGAACAGCCCGTCGTTCACGAATGGAGGCAAGGTGAACACCACGCCCTATTTCTTCGCCGAGATTACCGACCGCGACGGCGTCAACGCCTCGGGCGGCGGCGTGGGCCACGACCTGCAGCTCGTCGTCGACGGGCAGATGCAGCTGACCTATAACCTGAACGATTACTTCAACTATAACTTCGGCGACTACACCAGCGGCACCGTTGGCTTCAGCCTGCCCGAGCTCAGCGAAGGCGACCACTCGCTGGAGTTCCGCGCCTGGGACGTGTTCAACAACTCGTCGATAGCCCAGCTGAAGTTCCAGGTGGTCAGGGGGCTCAATCCGCAGTGCTTCGATGTCTTCTGCACCCGCAATCCGGCCACCACGTCCACTTCGTTCGTCATCAGCCACGACCGCACGGGCAGCGAGATGGACGTCGAGCTCGAAATCTTCGACATGTCGGGGCGCCAGCTGTGGCACCATGCCGAGAGCGGCCTGGCCACCGACAACACCTACACCATCAACTGGGACCTGACCGTCGATGGCGGCAACCGGCTCTCCACGGGCGTCTATCTCTACCGCGTGCTCATCAGCACCGACGGCAGCAAGAAGGCCTCGCAGGCCCGCAAACTGATAATCCTGAATAAAAACTAAAGAACATAAACAGAAAACGATATGACCAGAATCCGTTTCACGATGCTCCTGCTGCTCGTCATGGCAGGTCTTAAGCAAGCTTCAGCACATGAGTTCGTCAACCTCGTGGCCGCCGGCCCGCACTACGAGGCAGGGCCTAAGCACGCCATCAGCGCTGACCAGCGCTACGTCAGGCACTCGGCCCTTGCCGATGGCCATTGGGTGAAGATCCGCATTCCCGAGTCAGGATTCTACGAGCTGACCGACAGCCTGTTGCAGCAGGCCGGTTTCGACGACCCCTCGCAAGTGAAGATCTACGGCTACGGCGGTGCACGCCAGCCCGAAAGGCTGTCGGCCTCCTATGTTGCCGACAACGACGACCTGAAGCAGTTGCCCACGGCCATCATCGGCGGGCGGCGCATCTTCTATGGCGTCGGACCGGTGAACTGGGCCAACGAGATCTCTGAAGTGCGCGAGCGTAACAACTATTCCGACTACGGCTACTACTTCCTCAGCGAGAACGACGACGAGGCTGTGGTCTACGATTCGCTGCGCTTCGTCGAGACCTACTATCCGCTGCCCAACGACTATCATCAGCTCTACGAGGTCGACAACTACAGCTGGTTCCAGGGCGGCCGGAACCTCTTCGACGCAGAACTCTTCGTCACGGACACCGAGCGCAGCTATCAGCTGCCCGCCGTGGGCAAGTCGGGCCTGCTGACCGTCGTCATGAGCTACGACTACTACAGCGACATGCAGGTGCTCGTCAACGGCGAGGAGGTGGGCCATATCCTCATCGACAACGTCACCACCCGTCCCAAGGGCGGACAGCCGGGCGTCAACAAGGTCGACACCAACCGCTACAGCAAGGCCGTGGTCGACACGTGGACCTTCCGTGTCGACAACATCCTGACCGACACCACCACCGTGACCCTGCGCGAAATCTGGGGCCACAACATGCGCCTCGACTATATCTCGCTGCGATGCCTTGAGCCGCGCCCGCTGGCCGACCTGGCCACGTCGCCGCTGCCACAGCCCGAAGTGGTCGGGGGGGTGGCCAATCAGGATCTGCACGCCCATGAGCAGGCCGACCTCGTCATCATCGTGCCCACGAACCGCATCTTCCTGGGCGAGGCCGAGCGGCTGGCCCAGCTGCACCGCGAATACGACGGCATGCGCGTCAACATCGTCGTGGCTGACGAGCTCTACAATGAGTTCTCGAGCGGCACGCCTGATGCCAACGCCTACCGCCGCTACATGAAGATGCTCTACGACCGGGCCGAGCGCGAGGAGGATGAGCCCCGCTACCTGATCCTCTTTGGCGACTGCGCATGGGACAACCGCATGGTGCTCAGCGACTGGAAGAACTATTCGCCCGACGATTTCCTGCTGAGCTACGAGTCGGAAAACTCGATGAGCGAGACTGAGAGCTACTGTTCGGACGACTATTTCTGCATGCTCGACGACAACGAGGGCGGCGACATGATCAACAACCTCAGTGATGCTGCCGTTGGCCGACTGCCGGCCCGCACCGTCGAGGAAGCCCAGACCGTGGTTGACAAGACCATCCGCTACCGTCTGAACGAGGATGCCGGCGATTGGCAGAACACGGTCTGCTTCATGGCCGACGACGGCAACGCCAACCTCCACATGCAGGATGCCGAGGCGGTGCTCGACTCGCTGAAAATCGGGGCCACCCCCTTCAGACTGAACAAGATCTACTGGGACGGCTATCCCGCGGAGGCCTCCTCCAACGGCCGTTCGGTTCCCGCAGCGCGCCAGCTCTGCCTCAGCCAGATGCACGACGGCGCCCTCATCATGAACTACACTGGCCATGGCAATGCTGCCGGTCTGTCGCACGAGTGGGTGCTCACCCGTGAGGACTTTGCCACCGAGACGCCGGGCGGACTGCCCCTGTGGTTCCTGGCTGCCTGCGACATCATGCCCTACAACACGCAAGGGCTCAACATCGGCGAGACCGCCCTGTTCAACAAGCACGGCGGAGCCATCGCCGTCGTCAGCACCGTCCATACGGTCTATGCCCAGCTCAACCGCGTGCTCAACAAGCTGTTCATGCGCAATCTGCTCGGTCTGCAGAAGACTTACCCCGTCAGCTATCCCATCGGCGAAGCCCTGCGGCAGGCCAAGATTTCCTATTACTACGAGAAGCGCACCAACGGCACGCTCGAAACCAACAAGCCCAACCACCGCCAGTACACGCTCTTGGGTGACCCGGCTCTGCGCCTGAACACCCCCACGATGCCCCTCACCATCGACCGCGTCAACGGTCTTGACGTCAGCCTCGGGACACAGCGCTTCAAGGCCGGCGAAATCGTCACCGTCGAGGGACACGTCGACGACCAGCCCGGCTTCTCGGGCAAGGCCATGCTCACGGTCTGCGACGTCGAGGAATACGTCACCGGCCTCAACAACAACGGCGAGACAGCCGAAGCGAACAAGTGGTCCCCCTTCAGCTGGTGGCAGCGCCCGACTGTTCTCTACAACGGTGCCGACAGCGTGACCGACGGCCAGTTTAAGTTTACCTTCGCCGTGCCGAAGGACATCACCTACAGCGACGACAGCGCCTTGATGTATGTCTACGCCGTCAACGATGACAAGTCGCTCATGGCCCATGGCAGCTTCGGCAATTTCTCGATGGGCAGCGGCGACGAGCCCCTGGCAACCGAGGGCGGCCCCGAGATTTATTGCTATCTGAACAACGCGCTGTTCCAGGATGGCGACATGGTGAGCGAGTCGCCCTACTTCTACGCAGAGGTTTACGACCCCGACGGCATCAACGTCTCCGGATCGGGCATTGGCCACAACATGGAACTGATCATCGACGGCAAGGCCGCCATGACCTACAACCTGAACTCCTATTTCGAATATGTCTTCGGCGACTATCGCCGTGGCAGCGTCGGCTATCAGATTCCGGCGCTGACGCCCGGCGAGCACGTGCTGCTCTATCGCGCGTGGGATGTGCTCAACAATTCGTCGGTGGCCCGCCTCTCCTTCGTCGTCGGCGACGGTTCAAGCCTGCAGCCGGAATCGTCGGGCATCAACACCATCACCACGCCCACGGCCGGCGAGCGCGAAGTCTACAACATGAAGGGACAGAGCGTGCGCCGTCAGCAAAGCCGAGGGGTCTATCTCTACCGCTCGGCCGATGGCGCAGTGAAGAAAAAGGTGATCGGCAGACAATAAACTGCAGCCTTTCGCCGTTAATAAAGAACGTATGAAACAAACAATGAACAGACATAGCATTGTCTTGGCAGCCGCCGCATGGGCGCTGGCCCTGAGCCCGGCCAAGGCCGACGACAAACTGACGACCTTCAACCCCGTTGAGCATGCCGTCATTTCGCAGACCATCGCTCCCGACGCACGCTCGGCTGGTATGGGCGACGTCGGTGCCGCCACCGACCCTGACGTCAACTCGCAGGCATGGAACCTGGCCAAGTATCCCTTCTGTATCAGCCGCGCCGGCGTGGCGCTCAACTATACGCCATGGCTGCGCCAGCTGGTCAACGACATCGACCTGGCCTATCTGGCCGGCTACTACCGTGTGGGCGACTATGGTGCACTCAGCGGCTCGCTCCGCTATTTCTCGCTCGGCGAGGTCTTCACGGCCGACGACAGCGACATGACGGTCAACCCCTACGAGATGTCGCTCGACGTGGCTTACTCGCGCATGCTGAGCGAGACGTTCTCGCTCGGTGTCGGACTGCGCTGGATCTACAGCGACCTGCGCTATGACTATTCGGAGGATTCCAAGCCGGCCTCGGCCTTCGCTGCCGACATCGCCATGTATTATAATAACTATGTGATGATGGGCAACCGCGAGTGCCAGCTCGGTCTGGGTCTGACGCTCCAGAACATGGGTTCGAAGATTTCCTACTACGGCGACGAGGAGAGCCAGTTCATCCCGGCCAACCTGCGTCTGGGTGCCTCGCTCATGATTCCCGTCGACGAGTACAACCGCTTCTCCATCTCGGCCGACGCCAACAAGCTGCTCGTGCCCACAGTGCCCCTGCAGGATGTCGACGAGTCGAACTCTGACTATCAGGACCGCGTGCGCCGCGAGTACAGCGACGTGTCGAGCATCAAGGGTATGTTCCAGAGCTTCTCCGACGCCCCCGGCGGCTTCAAGGAGGAGATGGAGGAAATCCAGTGGAGCGTCGGTGCCGAGTATGTCTATCACGACCAGTTCTCGCTCCGCGCCGGCTATCACCACGAGTCGGAGTCGAAGGGCAACCGTAAGTACTTCACCGTCGGCGGCGGCTTCCGCATGAGCGTCTTCTCGCTCGACGTGGGCTACGTCATTTCCACGGCCCAGTCGAACCCCCTCGACCAGACCCTCCGCTTCACCCTGTCGTTCGACATGGATGGCATTAAGGATCTGTTCAGGAAATAATGCCCACCCCCAACCCCTCCCCAAGGGAGGGGAGTTTTTATAGACTTGCTTATGAATATTCGCGTAGGATTTGGATACGACGTCCATCAAATTGCGGAAGGACGTGACCTTTGGATTGGCGGCATAAAGATTCCATTCACTCTCCCCTCCCTTGGGGAGGGGGTGGGGGTGGGCTTGCTTGGCCACAGCGACGCCGACGTACTGATTCATGCCATCTGCGACGCCCTGCTCGGAGCAGCTAATATGCGGGATATCGGCTATCATTTCCCTGATACCTCGGACGAGACGCTCGGCATGGACAGCAAGATTATCCTGCGCAAGACCATCGAGCTTATTGCGTCCAAGGGCTATGTCCTCGGAAATATTGACGCGACCATCTGTGCCGAACGGCCTAAGATGAACCCGCACATCCCCGAGATGCAGCGCACGATGGCCGACGTCATCGGCTGCGACCCCGACCAGATCTCCATCAAGGCGACGACCACCGAGCGCCTCGGCGTCGTCGGTCGCCAGGAGGGCATGGCTGCCTACGCCACCGTCCTCATTGAAAAGAAACGCTGAGGAGACGCGGTTCGTCGCGGCTGTCGGTGATGCGGATGCGGAGGCGGTCGGTTTCAATCTCCGGGAAGCGCAGGATGCGCTTATAGCCAATCGTGGTGGTTTCTTCGTCTAAGGGCAGGGGAAGCCACTTTTTCTTATCCCTATATTCCACGCTGAAAGCCCGGATGCGCTGACCCTCGCGGATGTCCTCCTGCAGCACCAGGCGGCTGAGGCGCTGGCGCTGGGGCATCTTGACCACAGCGGAGCGGTCCTTTGAGAGCTTCACAGGGACGCTGTGCTCCATGCACAGACCCACTTCGCTGTCGATGATGCGGCGCATGCCGACGGCGTTGGCTGAGTCGACGGGATGGACGCGTCCCTCGCGGTTGACGGGGAAGTTGAGCAGCATCAGTGCATTGCGGCCGACGCTCTGGTAGTAGATCTCGGCCAGCTCCTGCGGCGACTTCACCAGCGAGTCCTCGCTCTCATGATAGAACCAGCCCGGGCGGATGGACAGGTCGCACTCGGCGGGCGTCCACTGGTCGCCGTCCTCATGGCCCTGGGGCAGCTCCTCGGGGTGGTTGTAGCCGGGATAGACCTCGCGGCCGCGGAGCGTCGACCAGCAGGTCGTTGCGGCCTGGCCCCGCTCATTGCCCACCCATCGGCATCCCGGTCCGCCGTCGCTGAAGATGATGGCCTGGGGCTGCAGGCGGTGGATGAGCTCGTAGATGCGGTCGAAGTTATAGTAGGTGCGGCGGTCGATGTGGCGCGTCTCGCGGGCCCCGCCGTAGTAGCCGTCGCCGCCGTTGGCGCCGTCGAGCCACACCTCGAAGATTTCGCCGTAGCCCGTCAGCAGCTCCTCCATCTGGCGGTAGTAATAGTCGACGTATTCGGGCGAGCCATAGGAGGCCTGATGGCGGTCCCAGGGCGAGAGATAGATGCCGAACTTGAGCCCGTGGCGACGGGCGGCGTCGCTCACCTCGCGCACCAGGTCGCCCCGTCCGCCGCGCCAGGGCGACCGGCTGATGCTGTAGTCAGTCCATTTCGTGGGCCAGAGGCAGAAACCGTCGTGATGCTTGCAGGTCAGGATGACCCCCCGCATGCCCGCCGCCTTGAACGTCCGCATCCATTGGTCGACGTCCAGTCGGGTAGGGGCGAACACCTGCGGGTCGGCATCGCCGTAGCCCCATTCCTTGTCCATAAACGTGTTTGGGCCGAAATGCACGAAGGCATTCGTCTCCATGGCCTGCCATTGCAGCTGGGCCTCCGACGGGCGCGGGCCGTCGGCCTGTTGGGCGTCCGCCCGGGTCGCCAGTGCGACAGTGAGCAGGGCGGCCGTGAGTAGTCTTGTTGCAGTCATGCTGCAAAGTTACAACATTTTTCGGATATCACCAAAAAAAGTCCGCTGCAACTCTCGCGAGCTACAGCGGAACAAGCCTATGTTTAACTAAAAATCCTTTTTCTCTTAAAAGAAATTTTCGGTCTCGATGGGCCAAAAATTTGAAAGTTTTAAGGGAGCTTCGCAGCTGCCTCCTGTTATCCTACAGTTGAAAACTTTCTTTTTTACCAATAACTAAAAACCTAAAACTATAAATATTACTACTAACCTAAAACAATCTATTAACCTTTTGACGTTGCAAAGGTACGACGAAAATCCGAACTACGCAATATTTCCGACCTCATTTCTGTACGAAAATGCATTCTTCTTGACGTAAATCAACCGCTTGTGTGCGCAAACAACACCGTTCTCCCCTCATTTCTTCATTTCTTCATTCACATTTCTCATTTCTCATTTCTTATTTCTCATTTAAAATGATTATCTTTGCAGTTCAGATATGAAAGTACTCATCGTAAACACAAGCGAGCGCACCGGCGGGGCTGCAGTGGCTGCGGGACGGCTGGTGGAGGCGCTGAACAACAATGCCGTGAAGGCCACGATGCTGGTTCGCGACAAGCAGACTGACGAGATCACCGTCGTCGGACTGCCGCACCGCTGGCTGCGCCGCTGGCATTTCCTTTGGGAGCGGCTGGTCATCTATGTGCGCATGCACTTTAATTACAGCCGTGTGTTCGAGATTGACCTGGCTAATTCGGGCTGCGACATCACCCGCCTGCGGGAGTTCCGCGAGGCCGACGTGATCCATCTGCACTGGATCAACCAGGGCATGCTCTCGCTTGGCGGCATCAGGAAGATCCTGAAGTCGGGCAAGCCCGTCGTGTGGACGATGCACGACCTGTGGCCGGCCACGGCGCTGTGCCATTATGCCCGTGGCTGTCGCCGCTATATGGCCCACTGCCAGCAGTGCCCGCTGCTGCCGGGGCGGGGGAGCGACCACGACCTGTCGACCGTCGTCTGGCGGCGCAAGCAGAACATGCTGTCGGCTGGCAGCATCTATTTCGTGGCCTGCAGCCGCTGGCTGGAGGGCGAGGCCAAGAAGAGCGCCCTGCTGCACGGTCAGCACATCACGAGCATTCCCAATCCTATCAACACCCGCATCTATCATCCTCAGGACCAGGCCGAGGCGCGTCGGCAGACGGGCTTGCCCACTGAGGGGCGCATCATCCTGTTCGTCTCGCAGAAAGTGACCGACGAGCGCAAGGGCATCAGCTATTTCGTCGAGGCCATCCGAAAGCTTGTCGAACAGCATCCCGAACTGCAGGCCGACACGCGCATCGCCATCCTGGGCAGTCATGCCGACGACGTGGCCGCACAGTTGCCCTTGACCACCCATTCGCTGGGCTATCTGAGCGACGAGCGCCAGATCGTGGCCGTCTACAATGCGGCTGACGTGTTCGTGACGCCCTCGCTCGAGGATAACCTGCCGAACACAATCATGGAGTCGCTGGCCTGCGGTGTGCCCTGCGTGGGCTTCCGCGTGGGCGGCATACCGGAGATGATTGACCATCTGAAGAACGGCTACGTGGCCGAATTCCGCAACGCATCCGACCTGGCCAAGGGCATCGGATGGGTGCTCACCGAGGCCGACCGCAACGCCCTGCGCGGCGAGGCCCTGCGCAAGGTGACCCTCAACTATTCGCAGTCGAGCGTCTCGCTGCGCTACAGTGAACTTTATCAGGAGGCCCTGGCCACTAAACACTTCATGCTATGACGCGATTCACGGTTGTCACCATCACCTTTAATGCCGAGGCCGTCGTTGGGCGGACGCTCGACAGCGTGCTCGCCCAGACCTATGAGGGCGTCGAGCACCTCATCATCGACGGGGCCTCGACCGACGCCACACTCCGGCTCGTCGATGCCTACAAGCGCCGCTCCGACGAGTCGGGCTCCGGCCATAAGGTCATCGTGCAGTCGGAGCCTGACGAGGGCATCTACGACGCCATGAACAAGGGCCTGACGCAGGCCTCGGGCGACTATATTGTCTACATGAATGCGGGCGACTTCTTCCCCGCTGCCGACACGCTGGAGCAGATGGCCCATCGCTGCCACCTGAACGAACTGCCCAGCGACGAACTGCCCGCCGTGCTCTACGGTCAGACCGACATCGTCGACGACGAGGGCCGTTTCCTTCGCCATCGCCGTTTGCAGGCGCCCGCACGCCTCACGTGGCGCTCGTTCCGTCAGGGCATGCTCGTCTGCCACCAGGCCTTCTATGCCCGCACCGACATTGCCAAGAACCTGCAGTATGACACGCAGTACCGCTATTCGGCCGACGTCGACTGGTGCATCCGCGTGATGCGCGAGGCCGACCGCATGGGGCTGCCCCTGGCGAACGCCGGCCTCGTCGTGGCCAACTATCTGGACGAGGGGGCCACAACGAAGCATCACCGCGAATCGCTGCGCGAGCGTTTCACGGTGATGCGTCGTCACTATGGCCTGTTCACCACGTTCGCCATGCATGCGTGGTTCGTGGTACGGAGTGCGGTGATGCGATAAAAACCGACGGCGGGTCAGTAATTGCGGTTCATCAGCTTGTCGAAAGCGTCCTTGAGGTCATAGGCCAAGCGGACGGCAAAGGCGTCATCCATGTTTCGGTCGCCTTTCACTATCTCATGGAAGAATCCGTTCTTGCCCCAGTAGTAGCGCGTCTCGTCGTTGTCGCTTCTGCAGAAATAGAACACCAGACTGTCTCCGTCAAAGAGAAATTCCTCGTAATAGCTCTTAGCACCGACATTATACTTGTGGGTGATGAAGAAGGGCGTATAGATGTACGTCTCGATGTTCTCTTCGTAATTGCCGCTATAGAAATAATGAGTGACGTCGTTGACGGGACCGGCCCCCGGGGCCATGTAGTTGCTGTTCACAACCATGTCATTGGGCGGCAGGTCGGCCTTCTGCCGGTTTTCTATGCTCTGCTTGGCCTCGGCGTATTGCTTCCTGATCTGTGCCAGTTGATTGTCCTGTGCCTGCACAACCAGTCCAATCAGCAGGGCAATCGCTGTTAAAGCTTTTCTCATGATCTTTTCTTTTATGGTTTGACCTCACCCTGACCGAATTTCATGCCGTCCCACCTGAAGCGGAACGTCGTCTGCTCCAGATTGTCGAAGATGAGCAGATCCTTGCCCTCTTTAGGCAACCTGAAGCTAAAGTTGCCCCGGGCTGTGCGGGCCAGCCAGTCGCCCAGCACGCCCGGATCGGGAGTGAGCACCTGGCGCTGTGGGTCGTAGTCGTAGAAGCAGATGAACTCAATCTCCGGGTCGACGGGCTGGCTGATGACCACGGCAAAGAGCCGATGACCATTGGTGCGCCGCCACACGCAGGCCTGCATCGTCTGGCGGTCGCTGCCCGCGTTGTATGACTCGACAAAGCCGTTCTTGGCATCGACTTCAACGGTATATTCATCGTCGTCGTCGAGCACCTTCTTCGCCACGCCCAGTTCCATCACCTGGCACGCGTCGCCCACGGCCGCTGTCGGCCATGTCATGTCAAAGCGCGTGAGCATGATGGCGAGGCCTCCTGTCGGCACGTCGTCGATCACCTTCGTCTGCCACCTCTCCTGAATCGCGCTGAGCGACAGCCCGGCCTGCGCATCCGCCTGCTTGATATAGATGCCCTCGAAGGTGGTGCCCATGCCGAAGCAGCCGAAGGTTTCGTATTCCGTCACGGATTCCAGCACGACAAACTTCTTGAAGAAGGTGGCCTTGAAGCCGTAGCCGCACTCGTTGACCCTGGAATAGATGAACTGCGGACCGTTGAGCACGGCTGGCCTGTTGGCTTCGCTGCTGCCCTCGGCGATGTTGCCCGGACAGTTGCTCACCTCGAAGTGCAGCTTGTCCTTGCCGGCGGCAGTGAAGGTCACGTTGCCGCCCATCATCGACTGGTAGTTCTGGTTCCACTGCTGATAGCCGTATTCGCTGCCGATGCAGTCAGGCTCCTCGTATTCCAGCGGGTCGTCCTGCCACCAGTCGGGCCTGTGCTTCTGGGTGCCCGCCATGTTGAAGGGCGACTGCAGCGGCGTCAGCGAGAAGGTGGCATTGGTCTTAGGGTTGATCCATTGGCCATCGTCGATGATGGGGCCGCCGGGCGCATTCTCGTTGCTGATGCTGAGATTGATCCAGCCGGTGATGGTGCCGTCGGGCTGATATTCATTGAAGTGGTAATAGCTGCCTTCCAGCTGGTTGCCGACAATCAGGATCGGGGCTGGGTCTTTGGCCTTGGGATAGTAGATATAGCCGGCCACGATGTCGTTGCGGGCGTCCGAAAACTTCTGGAAGGCAATCTCCACGGAGACCTTGCCGCCCATCTTCCCCTTGAAGCAATAGCGGGTGTAGTCGTCGGCCATGGTCTGAAGGGCCGTGAGGGCCAGGAGGCAGACAGAAATGACGATTCTTTTCATGAGCGTTTTTCTTGTTGTTTATTCGGCATAGTCCGACAGCGGGTTGTCGGTCGTCTCCCAGTTGAAGGTCATGCCGTCCCAGATGAGCGTCAGCGTCTCCACGTCGGCAAAGTCGTTCTCCCGGTCGATGGCATAGCCGAGCACTTCGATGTTCTTGCCCGTCTGGGGCAGCCAGACCGAATACTTGTCGTAGCCTTTCACGCGTTCTTCAATCATGCTGTTCAGGGTGGGCACGGGCGTCAGCAGGTCGGTGGCCGGGTCGTAGTCGTAGAAGACGACGAGCCGGTCGCTCTCTGAGTCATTCTCGTGGTTGTCCTCCATGTAGACGGCGATGAGCTTGTGGCCGTTCTTGCGGTTCCAGTAGCACACCTGGGTCTGCGATTCCGTCTCGGTGGCCATCAGGCAGCGAACGTAGCCGTCGCGTGGCTTGCTCTCGACGCGGAACAGCTCTTTGTCGAATTCATCCAGCTCCAGGAAATAGTTGCGCAACTGCTTGTTAGTCTGAGTATAAGGATAGGCGCGGCAGAAAGCCGCAGCGAAGCGGTTGACATTGTCCTTGATGTCAGTCAGTTCCACCCTCAGCCTGCCACCGCCATACTCGAAGCCGTCGGCCCAGTTGCTCCTGATGAAGGGAATGCCGGTGGGCCCACTCTCCTCAGCGTCGTCGTCGCAGCAGTCCCCTTCGGCGACCTGTTCGGTCGCAACGTCCTCATTGACAGCGTTTTCAGCTGCCACTCCATTCTCTTTCTGCTTATTGCCGCAGCCCACCATCAAGAAGGCAGCCGCAGCGAGAACTAATATTTTCTTCATAAAAGAATAAATTCGTTTAATTCGTATAATTCGTAGTCGTCACGACAATAAATCCGTTTAATCCGCGTAATCCGTGGTAGTCGTAGCCATTACTTCTTCTGGTCAGGCCCTATGCCGCGAGGCTTGATGTTCGTGTCGAGGGGATTCTCCGAGAACCAGTTTTTCTTGCCCGACTGGTCAGCCAGGTCGATGTCGCCGAGGTACTCCGTGGGGTGGTAGATCTCGCAGCCCGCGAGGAAGAAGTCGCGGTCGAAAAGGAACAGCGGTGAATTGGCATTGTTGGCATAGAAGCGGCAGTCGAAGAACGTCACGTTAGAGCCTCTGCTCTCGACGAGCGCGAACTCGCGGTTGCGGAAGAAGTCGCAGCGCTCGAACTTGGCGAACTCCACGTTCTGGAGCGTCATGATGCCGTAGGTGCAGTCGTGGATGTTCGACGCGTACATCGAGAAGTCGCGCGTGTTCTGCAGTTGCACGCCGTAGGTGCCGCAGCCGTAGAGGTCGCAGTCGTGGATGCTGATGCGCCAGCCGCCGTCCACGCCGATGACGCCGCCCTCACAACTGCCGCCGACCGTATGGCCGATGATGAGGTTGCGGATCTCAATCTGCTCGCAGTTGACGAAGTTCAGGCAGAAGGCATGGCGAGGCTGCACGACGATGTGCGAATTGCCTTCGCCGCGGATGACGATCTGCTTATAGTTGCAGATGGTCAGCTGCCGTCCGTCGAACACTTCCTCGCTGATGATGGCCTGCGCCTTGCCCACGTCAGTAGCCCTCTCGCGGCGCCACTTGAAGTAGTAGTTCTGGCGGTTCCACCAGTCCTTGTCGTCGAGAACCGACGAGAGGTTGATCTCCGTGTCACGGGCCACCAGGATGTTGATGCCCGAGATGATGGAATGGAGGAACTGTTCGGCCGTCGTCACGCGGATATACTGGTCGCCGTCATACTGAACGACCGTGCCCTGCGTGTCCTCAGTGTCGTCAGGGCCACGGCCGTCGTCGGCCAGCCCGCCGGGGAAGTCCTCAGCCTTAGGCATGTAGCCGCGCTCCTCGTCGGGCACGCTCTCCTCGCTCTTGATGAGCTGCACGTTGGTCTGCTCGATGATGTTCAGGCGGATGCTGTTGTTGTCGGCCACGGGGTGATACCAGGGCTGCGTCTCAAAGTGGTCGCGAAGGTCCTCAGACTGGAATCTGTAGCCGTGGCGCGCCAGGATCTCGTTGCGCATCAGCCGCAGCTGGGCCTTGGGAAACTGGCTCAGGTAGGTCGTGTTGAGCAACATGCCGGTGATGACGTCGCTGATGGCCTGCTCCTCCTCGGCAAACTTCTCCTGCGCCAGGCAGTTTGTCAGGTTGTCGGGCGTCAGCACCAGCGTATGGCAGACGTCGCCGTTGGGCCTTCGCACGGCCAGGAAGTTCATGCCCTCCTGGCGGACGTAGCTGACGCGCCAGCCCAGCTCGCCGCGCACGGGCAGTATGGCGTCGGGCGCGTCGGCCGCCAGGACATATTCGCCCGGGCGGTCGAGGGTCTTCGAGAGCTTGAACCTGAAGCCACCCTCATGCTGGCCGATGCCGTTCATGACGACCGTGCCATAGGCGTTGACCGTGGCGGTGTAGAGCACCGAGCCGTCCCACCACTTCGATCCGTTCCTCACTTCCTGTGCCTCGGCGCCCAGCAGGGCAAACAAGCACAGCACTACTGCTGAAACTATTGACTTCTTCATACGTTGGCAGGCATTTGTGAAGGCTCCGGTGCCACCTTCGGTTGATTATACTTTGCCGCCATCTCCTTGAGCTTGTCCTTGCCCTTGAGGGCAAACACCCAGATGAGTGCGCCGGCCACGGCCAGCAGGGCAATGCCGATGAGCGGCCTGTAGAACAGCCATGCGATGGCGATGATGATGAGCGACCAGGCCAGGCCGATGACCGTGCACACCACGCCGACGCCCCAGCCGATGATGTTGGCCACGAAGGGAATGACCTTCAGGATGGTCTCGATGAAGGCGAAGATGCCCTTCAGACCGCTGATAATCAGCATGATGCCCAGCAGGCGGAGGATCCACATCAGGGTGTGGTTGGAGCTGTGGGCTCCCTCGTAGATCTCGTCGGCGGCACGCGTGCCCATGACGAGCGTCTGGAAGGTCTTGCCGTTCTTGGCCTTGAATCTGGTGAACGTGTTGCCCGTCTGACGGGCGATGATGGTCACCTTGGCGGGCATCGTCTTGGTGAACGTGATGCGCACGTCGCCCACGGCGGGGCTCGACGGACTGAAACCGAAGTAGAGCTGGTTCTGGGCGACGTGGACCAGCTTCATCGAGTCGCTCTTGCCGCCATACTGCCGCTGGATCACCTGCTGCGCCTCCTTGTTAAGCCTGACGAGCAGGGCCGAGTCGAGCAGAAGGCTCAGGTCGACAGGCTCGTCGCCGCGGATGCTGCCTACCTGGGTCTGGCTCAGCTGGAAGGCACCGAAGGCCACGTTCTCAGCCTGCCACACGGCATTGTCGGCCGTCGTCAGCACGAAGTTCTTCTTCTGGTAGGCTGGGTCGTGAAACTGCGACGACTGCACCGGCGTGGGCCACCAGCCCTCGCTGTAGCTGTAGGTCGTCGTGATCTCCTCCTTGCCGCCCAGCTTGTCCTTCGACTCCTGATGGGCGCTCTCCTGCACCTGATAGTATTCCACCTGGCGTGTCAGCCTGATGGCCTTGGCACCTATGCCGTAGGTGGGGTCTGAGAGCGAATCCTCGGTCGTGGCCAGGCCGGTGGCGTACACCAGCCGACCGTCCATCTCGGGGTCGATGCGGTCGATGGTGGTCAGCTCCTCGGTCTTCGCTTCGGCCTCGTTGAGCATCTTGTCGGTCTTCACCACGCGGCCCTCGTTCCACCACAGCAGGGCGGTGCCGGCCACGAACAGCAGGAATCCGCTTCCGATTCCCCTAAACGAGCTACCGACACGCGATCCGTAGCCCACAGTCTTTGTCTCCTGATATGCCATAACGTTAAATTTTTTATGGTTGATGAACTAAGTTTGACCACAAAGATAGGCAAAACGGCGCGAACGGGGCGCCATTATTTAATAAAAAAACGTTAAATGGTCATTTTCGTTCGGCAGAAATGTCGATTATGACAACTGGCAGCAGCGTCAGGAAACATGTGGAGCGGTCGTTCACGATGCCTCCTCCAGATGTCTTCCAACGCGAAAACGGCACTTCTTAAAAGTAATATAGGGGTATATTACCTTCAAGAAGTGCCGTTTTTCTATTTTTCACCCGCTTTTGTTCGGGTCGGGAAGTTGCCGTTCTCAGCTCCCGATCACATGCCGAGGAGCTGCTTGACGGCAGCCTCGACGCTGTCGATGCTCTCGGTGGGCTCGAAGCGGCGGACGACGCGGCCTTTCTGGTCGACGAGGAACTTGGTGAAGTTCCACTTCACGTCGCTCTTCTTGTCGTAGTCAGCATCCTGGCGGCGCAGCATCTGGTCCATCATCTTGCCGGTGCGGTCGTTGAGGTCGAAGCCCTGGAAGGGCTGTGCCTGCTTGAGCAGAGTGAACAGCGGCGAGGCGTCGGGGCCGTTGACGTCGACCTTGTCGAACAGGGGGAAGGTGGTCTCGAACTGCTCGGTGCAGAACTGGCGGATCTCGCCGATCGTGCCGGGCGCCTGCTGACCGAACTGGTTGCAGGGGAAGTCGAGAATCTCGAGGCCGCAGCCGTGGTGGCGCTCGTAGAGGGCCTGCAGCTCCTTGTACTGGGGCGTGAAGCCGCACTTCGTGGCGGTGTTGACGATGAGCAGCACCTTGCCCTTGAACTGCTTCATGCTGACGCTCTGGCCGTCGGCGTCGACGACCGTGAGCTTGTAGATGTTCTGCTTGGCCGCGGCCGTCATTGCGACGAGGACCATGAGCATTGTCAGTAGTCTTTTCATGTTGGTTGGCTTATTACGGTTTAACGATGTCTTTCAGACCATCCTTGGCGTAGTAGTAGCCGCCGTTCTCGAATTTCATGTCGCTGGTCTGCTGGCCGCCGCCGCTGAAGATGATGTTGTCGGGAGCGGTGGTCTTGGACGATGTCCACTTGTACACGCGGTTGCCGTTGTCGGCCTTGCCTAAGAGCGTAGCCTCCGGGCCGGGCCACGACGTGCCGACATAGTCCTGACCTTCGCCGCCGTTCATCCATGCCCAGGTGTAGATCTGGCTGCCCCACGACGTGGGAGCCTCGAAGAAGGCGCAGATCTCGCCGGCATTGACCGTGCAGAACGACGGCACGCCGGCGTACTCGCCCTCAGTCGGCTGCTGTTCCTCCTTGAGGGTGGGCAGCGTGATGGCACTTGGCTCGATGTTCAGCACGTAGTAGACGTAGTGATAGCCGCTGATTACCTTCTTCCAGGCTGCATCGGGCACATAGTCGGCAGCCTTGGTGCCGACGACGCAGAGCAGCTTTTTCGTGTCGCTGCCGTCCACCTGTACGACAAAGTGGTCCTTCTGCGAGACCACGGTCATCGTCCGGCTCATGTTGGTGATGCCCACGGCCTTGCGCACAGCCACCATGTTGGCAATCTCCTGCTTGTAGGCCTGCCAGTGCTTCATGAAGACGCAGGGCGTGCCCGGCATGGCCAGCAGGAAGGCGTTGGCGGCCAGGGTGTCGCGGCGGATGGGATCCTGCTGTGCCGACGACGAGCGGTATTCCGTGTCGTGATTCTCGACGAAGGTCACGGCATACTGGCTGTAGCTGGCATCCGACATGACGCTGCCCGTGCCGAGCAGACGGTAGTCGGGATCCCCCTTCCAGTTGTTGGCGTTGCCGTCGTTGGAACTGCCCCTGAGGGCATTGCGCACCGTATAGCGGAAGGGGAAGTCGAAGGCGGCGCTGGTCTTCTCTGTGGCATTGATCCAGTTCTTGACTGCCGTGGCGTTGCCGTCCCAGTATTCACCCACGGAGAACTGCGGGCGGGCGTCGTTGTTGTACAGTTTGGTGAACTCGCCGCCGTAGCCCTTCACCATGTCGTAGCGGAAGCCGGCGTAGCCCAGGTCCTCGAGCAGCATCTTCAGGTAGGCCTTCACGTTCGCCTGCACGTTCTCGCTCTTGTGGTCGAGGTCGCGCATGCCATCCCAGCCCTCGCCGGTGTCCTTGTTCGGGCCCACCTGATTGCCATTTTTGGCAGCCTCGTCGTCGGAGCAGATGTCGTTGGCTGTCAGCTGGTAGGTCACGCCGTTATAGGTCTCGGCGGGGAAGTCAACCCAGCTGGAGACGTTGCGGCGGTGGTTGATCACCACGTCGGCAATCGTTCCGATGCCCTTGGCCTTGAACGTCCGGATCATCGACCGCAGTTCGTCGGCCGTTCCGAACGAGCTGTTGTAGTTAGTGAACCAGTAGAGGTCGTCGTAGCCCATCGACTGGCCGCCGCAGTTGCCGCTCTGGGGAATCCAGACGAGGTCGAACGTGGTGGCGAGGTTGTCGACCTGGCTCTCCAGGGTGCTCCACTGGGCATCGGCATAGCCGTCCCAATAGAAGGCCTGAAGCATGACGCCGCCATACTCCGCGGGCCAGCCGACGTTGTTCACATCAGGTTCCGGCTCGGGCTCTGGCTCCGGCTCGGGTTCGGGCTCGGGTTCGGGCTCGACGGGAACAATCACCTCGGGCTCATCGGGCTCATCGTCGCCGCACGACGTCGCTGACATGCTGAGGAGCAGGGCTCCGCCGAGCATCATCGGGAAAAGGAATAATTTCTTCATTGTCGGTATTCTTGGTTTTTGTTAGTCTTCAATGGAAAGGATCAGATATTCGAAGGGCTTCAGGCTCAGTGACGGTCCGAGCGTCATCTTGCGGTCGGTCGTCTCGTCCTCCACCTTCAGTCCCTGCCATGTGGCAGGCACGTCGGCCTCGGCTTCGGCATTGCGCACATTGACGACGACGAGGATGCGCTCAGCGCCCAGCGACTTCTGGAACACCAGCACGTCCTGGGCCGGCCAGGCCTCGAGCTCGCCCTTGCGCAGGGCGGGGTGCTCGTTGTAAAGCTCAATTAGGTCTTCGTATTCCTCATAGAGCGGCGAGTTGGCCGACCAGTCGACGGGCACGTAGTGGAAGAAGTTGATGGGGTGGGGGTAGCCCACTTCTTGTGAGCCGTAGATGAGGGCGCCGCCGTGGAGGAAGATGGTGGCCACGTAGGCAGCCATCGAGCCGCGCTCGCTGATGAACTCCACCACGGGGGCAGCCTCAGTGGCATGGTCGTGGTTGGTGGTGAAGCGCATCTTCACCTTGCCGGCGGGCAGCTCGGCGTATTCAGCGCTGTCGGCCTTGATCAGGTCGGAGGCCGGACGGCCGTCGCGGAAGACGTGGACGATGGAGTCCTTGAAGTCCCAGCCGTAGTTCATGTCGAAGCCGCCGACGGTGAAGTTGTCGACATTCTTGCCCTCGGCCAGCATCACGATCTGGCGGGGCTGGGCAGCCTCGCGCAGTTCGCGGATGGCATCGCGCCAGAAGTCGGCTGGCACGCCGTCGGCCACGTCGCAGCGGAAGCCGTCGATGCCCACCTCAGTGATCCAGAACTTCATGGCGTCGGTCATGGCGCGGCGCATGTCGCGGTTGTCGTAGTTCAGGTCGGCCACGTCGAGCCAGTCCCAGGGCCGCGGGTGGATGATGGTGTCGGTCGTCTCGTCGTGGGTGTACCAGTCGGGGTGCTCGCTGACCCAGGGGTGATCCCATGCCGTATGATTGGCCACCCAGTCGAGGATGATGGCCATGCCGTGCTCATGGCAGGTCTGGGCCAGATACTTGAAGTCGTCGATGGTGCCGAACTCGGGGGCCACGGCCGTGTAGTCGCTGATGCAGTAGGGCGAGTTCTTGCCCTTCTCGATGCCGATGGGGTAGATGGGCATCACCCACATCACGTTGACGCCCAGCTCGCGGATGGAGTCGATGCGGGCGGCCACGGCGCGGAGTGAGTTCTCTGGTGCAAAGACGCGGGGGTTGACCTGATACATGGCGATGTCAGCCACGGCCGGCAGCTGGAACGTGTCGGCTACAGTCTGCTTCTTGGGTTCGCAGGCGCTCAGCACGATGGCGGCGGCGCCGAGGGTCAGTAGTAGTTTTTTCATTTCTTGGTTGGTTTGGTAATTTATGTCGGCGAAGTTACAACAAAATCGCCAATCAAGGCGCAAGTCGCTTCACGAAAGGGCATAAAGCGATGTGCAATCGTTTACACTGCGGTCCTCCCTGTGGCGGGTTTTAAAAAACAAAAAAAGGAGGCATGTCAATTATGACACACCTCCTTGTTGCAGGCTAAGAAACCTGTGTGGAATAAACTGTCGTCAGCTTAGCGGGCCGTGACCGTAGCGTAAGCTTTCGTTTCGCAAAGCGGATAGAACTCGATGTGCACCTTGCCGGTAACGCTGACGGGGATGTTGTCGTTCGAACCGTTGATGATGTCCTCGAGCGTGCCGCCCCAGTTGCCGTCCTGCGTGTCCCAGGTGCCGTTGCCCTTGAACTTGATGACGCCTTCGCCCAGCTCGGTGTCAACTTCCCAGCAGAGCTTTTCGAAGTTGTAGGTCATCTCGACGCCGGTGTCCCAGTCGTTGTTGACGGCACTGCCGACCACAAAGACGCTGTGGATGGGAGTCAGCGTGTAGGTCATGTCGGCCAGATTCACGTCGGCACGATAGAAGCCAGGCTGTGCAAAGAGGTTGTCGGCGTCGGTATCAACCAGCGTGCCACCCTCGTCGTTGTACGTTCCCGAACCCCAGTTGCCATTGTCCCAGTTGTCGGGATCACCGCGGAACTTGAAGGCACCGAGACCGTCGGTCCAGCTGTCTTCCTTGGCATAGAAGAAGCCTGTGTAGAGGCCGCTTCCGTCTCCGCAGTAGAGAGGCTGCTGAGTGCCGCCCCACCCATTGTTGACGCCTGCCTCGTAGATATACTGGGCAAAGTCAAGCGCTGTGATGGTGTAGGTCAGCTCGGACATGTTAATCTGGATGCGGTAGTACTTAGCCGTGCCGTCGACCTTGAATGAGCCGTCGTCACTGAGCGAAGTGCGGCGTGAGAGCGAACCGCTTTCGCCGTTGTTGCCGTTACCGGAAGTGGTGCCGTAGAGCTTCGACCAGTCGTTGTCGTTGGCAATGGCGTCGCAAGCCTCGTCGTCGCCGATGGCAAACCATATTTCGCTGCCATTGCTCTCAAGCACGTAGGTGAACACGGGATCTTCGGCCACACTGGCGCTGCTGTGGCTGAACTTCTGCTCCTTCGAGGCGGCTGAGGCACCCCAGTCGAGCAGACCACCCACCAGGTAGTAGTTGTCGGCCACGTTGATAGTCTCAACGTTGAAGCTGTACTCCATCATGTCGATGGTCACCTTGATCTTCTTGGCTGTACCGGCGGGCACGCAGAACGAGTTGTCGGCACCCATGTTGTAACGGAAGTCGAGCCTGCCTTCGGTGGCGTCGCTCTGACCGCCCACGACGCCAAGCAGCTTGCTCCAGTCGCCATTGCCGATGGCGTCGCAAGCAGCATCGTCGCCGATGGCAAACCAGGTGTCGCCCTCAGCAGCATCGAAGATGACGGTGAAGATGGGATCCTCGTAGACGTCGGCGTCGCTGTGGCTGAACTTGATGCTGCGGGCACTGGCTGAGGCTGCCCAGTCGCTGTTGGGACCGCCCACGATGTAGTAGTTGTCCGAAATCTGAGGAGCCTCAGGAATCAGTTTGATCTTGAAGGGGTCAGAGACGGTCACGATGTTCTGGCCGTCCTTGGCATAGTAGCAGCGCACGACGCCATCAATCTCGCGCTCTACGGGACGCTTGCCGTAGTAGTCCAGGACGATGGCCGTGATCTCCTCGGTGGAGACCTCACCCTCGGGGGTGATCTCAAGCACGTTTTCGCCAATGGTCAGCGTGTAGCCGACGAATGTGGCTTCAGGATCGCTGACGGTGGGAGCCGTGATGTTGCAGACCTTCACGAGGTCTTTCTCTACTGCTGCCAGGTCAATCGTGCTCACAGTGGTCACGGCGCCATTACCGAAGGCCACCGTCTGAGGCGTCTCGGCGGGCGACGACATTGGAGGCATCAGACCCTCGTTGTAGTCTTCGTCGCACGATGTGAGTGCGAACGAAGACAGGATAGCAAATGCTGCAAAAAATATCTTTTTCATATTCTTTTCCATTTAATTATATTACACAACTTATTTGCTGAGCTTAACCTTGGAGTCGCCCTCGTAGGTGACATAGAGCTCGACGCTGTAGGTACCGGCAGTCACTTCGATGTTGGCACCGTCCTGAGTCAGGCCGTCGGCCTCGCCACCCCAGTTGATGGTCCAGTCGTGGTTCATGCGGAACTTGATCTCACCGTCCTCAAGGTTCACCGTGCCCTTCCAGGCGCCTGAAGCCTCGTCGTAGGTCAGGTCGAGGTCATTCTCCCAGCCACCGGCGCCGGAGCCCACGATGCTGATGCTGTTGACGGCGGTGATCTTGAAGCTCAGGTCGACAAGGCTCATCTCTATCATGTAGAATCCGGGAGCAGGAACGGCGATGTTGCCGGCCTGTGCCTCGAGCTTGCCGTCCTCGAGGAAGCCCCAGTCGGGAGCGTCCCAGCTGTCCTCATGGCTGCGGAACTTGAACTCGGTGTTCAGGAAACCGAAACCGCGGTACTCGCCGTTGAACATGCCGTTTTCGTCGAGGGCGCTGCGCAGCTTGTGGACGGTGGACCAGCTGCTGTCGTCGCCAATGGCATAGACAAACTCGTCGAACGACGACGAGGGCTTGGAGGGCACGACCAGCAGCTTGACTGAGTTCGAATAGAGCGAAGGCACGGAAGTGTCGGCCAGCATAGCCTTGCAACGCATGTAGATGTCCATGTTGGCGGGCAGCGTGGAGTCTTCATCCCAACCCTTGAGTTCCAGGATGGCGTTGTTGATGGCATTGGCATTCACGCCGCCGGTGACGGTCGTGAACGAACCGGCAAGGTCCAGGTAGGTGGCAGGCGTGATCACGTCGCCATTCTCGTTAAGCACGGCGTCGTTCCATGTGTCGTCGGTCGAGATCTGGAACGTGTAGGTCGTGGGTGCAGCAAAGCCGTAGGCAGGCTGGCTCCAGCTGAAGTTGACGGTGCTGCTGGTGGCCAGGTCCGTGAGTTGTGTGGCGTATGCCGGCGTGTTGAGCACGAACTGCGAAGGCATGTTGTCCGTGTCGAGTATCGGGTTGTCGTCGCGGTCAGAGTCGCAGGCAGCAAACAGCATGGCAACGGCAGCGAAGAGCAAACCACTCTTGAAATATATTGTTTTCATATTCAATCGTTCTGTTATAGATTTAACGTATTCAATATTAATATCCTGCATTCTGCTTCAGGTTCGAGTTGGCCATGAGGTCGCTCGAGGGAATGGGATAGAGGTTGAAGTGGCTGTCGACACCGTGAGGCGTGCCGATGTTGCTGTTCATGCCCTTGAAGGCCCAGAGCTCTGACTCGGAAGTTAACAGGCCAAAGCGCACAAGGTCGCTGCGGCGATGGCACTCCCAGAGCAGTTCGCGGTTGCGCTCGTCGATGATGTCGCGCTTCGTGACCGAGCTGAGCGTGTTCAGGCCGGCACGTGAACGAATCTGATTGAAGAACCACAGACCGTCGTGGCCGTTGACGCTGACGTTGGCGCCACCGACGACCTGGCACTCAGCCAGCATCAGATAGACATCGCCCAGACGGAACATGGGGAAGTCGGTGTCGGCGAACGAGTTGGCATCGGAAAGGATGGTGCCGTTGGCCTTCAGGTTGGTGAACTTCAGCTGCGACATGCCGCCCTTCTCGAAGTCGCCCAGGTCGGTGATGACTTCAGTAGCCTCGGCGTTGGTCAGGTAGAAGCGGTTGCGGATGTCATAGCTCTGGAACTTCCAGTACACTTCCTCGCTCACGCGGATGCCGGCCCAGCCGCTGCCGCCCAGACCGAAGTCGGCTGCATAGTCGGCCTGACCGCCGCAGGCGCCGTTGATGATATAGGATGTGCCGCCATAAGCCTGGGTGTTCAGGTGGTCCTGATAGACACTGAAGATAAGCTCGTGGCCCTTGCCCAGCAGCTGGTCGTTGTCGGCACAGAACATCTTGAAGAAGTCGCCCGACGACTCAAGCGTGTAGCCCAGGTCGATGATCTTTCCGCAGTACTCGGCGCACTTGGCGTAGTTGGCAGTGCCGGTGTAGACTTCGGCATTCAGGTAGAGCTTGGCCAGCAGCATGTAGGCCAGACCCTTGCCGGCGCGATACTTCTCGGGGTCAGCGGGCAGCTGGTCGGCCGTCTCCTCCAGGTCTTGCGTAAGCCAGGCGAAGAGGTCGGTGCGGCTGATCTGCGAGGGAGAGCTGCCGCCCACCTCCGAATTCTCGTCGAGGAAAGGCACATTGCCGAACATGTCGATAGCGTGATAGTAGCTCAGACCGCGCAGGCAGCGGGCCTCGGCGCGATACTGCTGCATCTTGGCGTCGCTGGCGAATGCAGAGGCATCGATGCGGCGCATGACTTCGTTGCACAGACCGATCTGATAGAAAATACGGCCATAGGCAGCGGTCACGAAACCGTCGTTGGTGGCCCAGCTCAGACCGTGCAGGTCCTTGATGGTGCCGTCGTTCCAGTTCATCACGGCCTCGTCGGTGGGCAGCTCCTGCAGGTTGAACAGGGCGCGGAGATACTGACCGAAACCGCCGTCGATCGACTTGATGTCAGGGGTGCCGCTTTCGCCGTCGGGCGAGCTGACCGACAGTGCCGAATAGCACTTTGCCAGCAGCTGGTTATAGGTCTCAATGCTGGTCAGGACGTTCTCAGGCGTATCGAGGTTGGGGTCGATAGGTGTCACGTCCAGGTCGCCGGTGCAGGCCGTGAAGGCAAAGGCAGAAGCCATGGCGACCGAGAAAATACCGTTTTTCAATATATTCTGTTTCATAATGTTGATGTGCTATTTAAAAGTTCAGACTGACGCCCAGCAGATAGGTGCGGGGACGCGGATACATGTTGTTGTCGATGCCGCCATAGACTTCAGGATCCAGTCCGTCGTAGTTGGTGATGGTCAGCAAGTTCTGTGCAGTGAAGTGCACGCGGGCCCAGTCGCACAGTTCGTAGGCCAGGGTCACCTTGTCGAGTTTCAGGAACGAGGCGTTGCGCACGTAGTAGTCGCTCACGTAGTGCTGGTTCGACTGTACCACAGCTGAGAAGGGAGCGGTCTCCACGCGGTTCGAGACGAAGCTGTTGGTCCACATGTCGCTGAGCAGTTCGCCGTCCGAGGCCACGTTGTTGTAGACGTAGTTGTTCAGGTTGGCACGGGCCGAGGCCGACAGCGTCCAGCGCTTCCAGTTGAGCTCGGTGTTCAGACCGAAGGTCACGTCGGGATCGGGGTGCGTGTAGAAGTAGCGGTCGTTGTCGTCGATGGTGCCGTCGGCATTGCGGTCGACAAAGACACCGTTCAGGGGACGGCCGTTCTGGTCGTAAACCTGCTGGTAGACCCAGAAGTTGTTGATTGAGTGGCCCGTCATCTGCTTCTGCACGTAGTTGTCCACGCCACCGGAGATGTAGCCGGCCTTCACGCCCTGGTAGCCAGGATCCTCGAAGGCAGTCAGTCTCGTAATCTCATTCTTGTTGAAGGCCACGTTGAAGCCGACCTCCCAGCGCCAGTCCTTCGACTGCACGGGAACGACGTTCAGTGCCAGCTCGACACCCTTGTTCTCAAGGTCGCCGACGTTGATGAGCAACATGTCGGTCAGGTTCGTACCCGTCACCAGGGGCACCTCGTTGAGCAGGTCCTTCGTCGTGCGCTTGTAGACGTCGATGCTACCGTTGATGCGGTTCTTCAGGAATCCGAAGTCCAGACCGATGTTGTAAGTCGTGGTCTCCTCCCACTTCAGCTGTCCGGCATAGCCCTTCGGCGTGATGGGCACGATGACGTTGTTGCCGAACATATAGTACGAACCACCCTGGTTGGTGTGGTAAGTGGCAATCGAGGGATAGTCGCCCTGGCCGATGTTCTGCTGACCGGTGATACCCCAGCCCAGACGCAGCTTCAGGTTCGACAGCGTGTTCTGGTTCTTCAGGAAGCCCTCCTCGCTGATGCGCCATGCCAGAGCCACTGAGGGGAACGTACCCCACTTGTTGTTCTGGAAGCGCGAGGTACCGTCGCGGCGGATGGTGGCCGTCAGCAGGTAGCGGTCCATGAGCGTGTAGTTCAGTCGGCCGAAGAACGAGACGAGGTAGCTCTCAGTCTTGAACAGCGGCGTGGTGGCGAACTGGGTGTGGTTGCCGTCATTCGACTCCTTATAGTCAGTGGTCTTGTTGAAGAAGTGCTGCCATGAGTAACCGGCCATCACGTCGATGCGGCTCTGGATGGCCTTCAGCTCCTTGGCGTAGTCCAGATAGGCCTCCAAGGTCTGGTCGCGGCGCAGCTGGGTGTACTTTTCCCACAGGCCGGCACCGTTCTGTGTCTTGTCGTGATAGGAGATTTCACTCTGGTAGTCGGATTCGTTGTAGCCGTTCGAGGTCGAGATATCCAGACCGAGGTTCAGGTTGGCGCGCAGGCCGGGAACATACTTGAACTTGTAGTCGAACTGGGCGTTGCCGACGAAGCGGCGCACGTAGGCGTTCTTCTGCTGCTGTGCCAGCTGTGCCAGCGGGTTCAGCACCGACATGGTGTTGGAGGCACCGTTGGTCTCCCAGCGGGTGAAGTCGGTCACCTTGTAGGCCGTGTGGTCGAAGACGATGCCGCGGTTTGTGTAGGGGGGCAGCATGGGGTCATACTTCACGGCAGCGCCGATGGCGCCGTTGTCCGAGAAGCGGTTGTGCGTAAAGACGCCCTTGCCGTTCAGGTTGATGGTAAGGCGGTCGTTGAGCAGTGTCGGGGTCAGGTTCAGGCCGACGGTTCCGCGCTCCATGTCGCTGGTGCGGAGGATACCTTCCTGGTCGAGCCAGCCGGCCGACACGCGATAGGGCATCTTGAAGGTCTTGGCCTTGTTCTGAATGCCGCCGGAGACGCTGGCGTTGGTCTCGGTCGAGAGAGCCGTGCGGTAGATGGCGTCCTGCCAGTCGGTGTTGTAGATGGGGTTGCCGTTAGCGTCGACGGGACCCAGAGCGGCCACGGCGTCGGCATTGTCACCGTAGTATTTCAGGAACAGCTTCTGCAGGCCGTAGGCGTCGAGCACGTCGACCGTCTCGCGCACCTGCTGCAGCGACGTGTTCATGTCGAGCGTCACCTTGGGCTTGCCCGTGGCACCCTTCTTCGTGGTGATGACGATCACACCGTTAGAAGCGCGCGAACCGTAGATGGCCGTGGCCGAAGCGTCCTTCAGGATGGAGAACGACTCGATGTCGTTGGGGTTGATGGTCGAGAGCACGTCGCTCGAGCCCGAGATGCCTGTGCCGCTGATGGGCAGACCGTCGATGACGATCAGAGGATCGTTAGAGGCCGACAGCGACGAACCGCCACGGATGCGGATCGTGGAGCCTGCACCGGGCTGACCGCTGTTGCTGGTGATGGTCACACCGGCCGACTTACCCTGCAGCAGGTCGGCAGGCGACGTGGCAAAACCCTTGCCCAGCTGGTCGGCTTCGATCGACTGCACCGAACCGGTGGCGTCGCTCTTCTTCA
This sequence comes from Prevotella sp., assembly GCA_017458195.1. Classification (GTDB taxonomy): domain Bacteria; phylum Bacteroidota; class Bacteroidia; order Bacteroidales; family Bacteroidaceae; genus Prevotella. Next base: position 27,135 of record JAFTGI010000012.1, on the reverse strand, counting down.
CCGTACCGTAGCCGATGATCACGATGTCCTGCAGCACCGTCTGGTCGTCCTGCAGCGTCACTTCGACGCGGGGAGCGGCCTTGACCGTGGCGGGCTGATAGCCCATGTAGGTCACCTGGATGTCCTGGCCTTGGTTGGCCTGCACTGTGAAGTTACCGTCAAAGTCGGTCACCGTGGCCGTCTGGGTGCCCAGCACGCGCACGGTAGCGCCGATGACGTCTTCGCCAGTAGCATCTTTCACATGACCTTTGACACTGATCTGTGCAAAGGCGCCCATGCTTAGGAACAGGCCCATCATGAGGGCGAGCATCCTGAGCGGAAACTTAATGTTTACTTGCTTCATCATTACATTTAATTAGAGTTAGTTATTAGTATGTTAATCTGTTCTGTTTTTAGCTGATTTGGCAATTACGTTGCAAAGGTAGAATTATTTCAAGTACTTTACACTTTTTTTTGTTTAAATTCGTTATACAGATACGCGCAAACGTTTGCACGTCCGTAGCGGCCTAATAAATAAGGTTTAGCGCACGCATGTCGTAAGTTTATTTTATCTTTGCAAAGGTTATGAAAGAGAACACAGTCTTGACGATGAAGGACATTGCCCGCGAGCTGGGCATCTCGGTGGCCACGGTGTCGCGGGCGCTGAAGGATTCGCCGCGCATCTCCGAGGAGCGCCGCCGGCTCATCCAGCAGTATGCCCGCGAGCACAACTTCACGCCCAACGTGCTGGCCGAGTCGCTGCGCCACTCGCGGGTGCAGCCCATGCGCGTCATCGGCGTCATCGTCCCCGAGCTGGTGCACTATTATTTCTCGACCATCCTCAAGGGCATCGAGGAGGAGGCCTCCAGCCGCGGCTATCGCATCATGGTGGCGCAGAGCGGCGAGCGTTATGAGCGCGAGGTGCGCCTCTGCCAGTCGTTCTACGAGAACAAGGTCTGCGGCATCATCGTCTCGCAGGCCAAGGACACGCTGCAGTACGACCACTTCCAGCGGCTCATCGACCAGGGCGTGCCGCTCGTCTTCTACGACCGCATCTGCACCGGTGTCAATGCCAGCCGCGTCGTCGTCGACGACTACATGGGGGCTTACAATGCCGTGACGCACCTCATCGAGACGGGCTGCCGGCATATCGCCTTCTACGGCTCGCAGATGAACCTGGAGATCTCGAAAAACCGCTACAACGGCTATAAGGACGCCCTGCTGAAGCACGGCCTGCCCTTCGATGAGCGCCTCACGCGCCACTGTGATAACCGTCAGGACGCGGAGCTCATCACCCCCGACATGTTCGACCTTGATCCGCATCCCGACGCCTTCTTTGCCGTCAACGACGACACGGCCATCGGCATTCTCTACACCGTGAAGCGCATGGGTCTGCGTGTGCCCGAGGACATCAGCATCTGCGGTTTCACCAACGGCGACCGAGCCGTCTCGTGCGACCCGATGCTCACCACGGTCGAGCAGCGTGGCGTCAGGGTAGGGGAGGAGGCCGCCAACATCCTCATCGGTCACGTCGAGGGCACCATCCCCATCACTCATGCCGAGCGCCGCATCGTCCGCACCCGCCTCATCATCCGCGGGACCACGCGATGAGCCGGCCCCGGCGGAATACCGGAATACCGAAATTCCGAAAATCCGAAATTCCGCCGGCGGAATACCGAAATACCGAAATACCGGAATTCCGAGAAAATAACAACAAGAGAACAAAATAAAAAGAACCATGAAACAGAAACCGAACATATCGTTTTGTAAGCTCTGGAACCTCAGCTTCTGATTCTTCGTAGTGCAAATCGCCTATGCACTCCAGAGTGGCAATGTGTCGCGCATCTTCCGTACCCTCGGAGCCGACCCCCACAACCTGAGCTACTTCTGGATCCTGCCCCCCCTCATGGGCATGATCGTGCAGCCCATCGTGGGCACCCTCAGCGACCGCACCTGGACCCGCTTCGGGCGCCGCATTCCCTACCTCTTCATCGGTGCCGCCGTGGCCGTGGCTGTCATGTGCCTGCTGCCCAACAGCGGCTCACTGGGGCTTGGCCTCTCAGCCGTCATGATGTTCGGTCTGCTGATGCTCATGTTGCTCGACACGTCGATCAACATGGCCATGCAGCCGTTCAAGATGCTTGTCGGCGACATGGTCAACGAGGAGCAGAAGGCCAAGGCCTACAGCATCCAGTCGTTCCTCTGCAACGCCGGCAGTGTGGTGGGCTTCCTGTTCCCCTTCATCTTCACGGCCATCGGCCTGAGCAATGTGGCCCCCGAGGGCGTCGTGCCGCAGTCGGTGGTCTGGTCGTTCTATGTGGGCGCCGCCATCCTCATTCTCTGTGTCATCTACACCGTGGTGAAGGTGCGCGAGTGGCCGCCGAAGGAATATCGCGAATATAATCCGGAGCCGCCCAAGGAGCAGTCGGCCAGCTGGCTCGCCCTGCTCAAGAACGCCCCCTCGACGTTCTGGAAGGTCGGTCTGGTGCAGTTCTTCTGTTGGGCAGGCATGCTCTACATGTGGACCTACGTCGTCGACGCCGTGTCGCTCACCGTCTGGGGCACGGCCGATGCCTCCACTGAGGCTTATCAGGAGGCCGGCAATTGGACCGGCGTTCTCTATGCCATCCAGGCCATGGGCTCCGTCTTCTGGGCTACGATGCTGCCCCGCTTCCGCAATGTGAAGATGGCCTATTCTGTCAGTCTCGTGCTTGGCGGCCTGGGCTTCCTGCTCATTCCCTTCTGTCCCGACAAGTACCTGCAGATTGTGCCCTTCCTGCTCATCGGTGCCGGCTGGGCTGCCATGCTTGCCATGCCCTTCACCATCGTCACCAATGCCCTGCAGGGCTACGGCCACATGGGCACCTATCTGGGGCTGTTCAACTGCACCATCTGTCTGCCGCAGATTGTGGCTGCCGTGCTGGGCAAGCCCATCATGCATGTCGTCGGCGGTTCGCAGACGTCGATGATGCTTGTTGCCGGCGTGCTGTTTGTCTGCGGAGCGCTGGCCGTCGGGGCCATCAAGGTCCGCTCCTCCCGCAACAACGAAATTCCGGCATAACGAAATCCCGAATAACGAAATCCCGAACGGCGGAATACCGGAATTCCGGAATCCCGGTATTCCGCCGGAAAAAAGAAGAAAAAATGGAAATAAGACGATTCGGCTTCTACTGGCTTGACACCTGGGTGCTGGCAAACGTCATCCAGCTGGCCACGCAGGACTTCTGCATGCGCCACCTGAACCACACCAACGACCCCTGCGGACGGATGTTCGACCAGATGACGATGGCAGCACGCTCCGCCCCTGCCAACATAGCCGAAGGGAACTCGCGTCATTCCACATCGAAGGAGACGGAGATGAAACTGACCGACGTGGCCCGCGCTACCCTCGCCGAACTCGCCAACGACTACCTGAACTGGCTGCTCCGGCATGAGAGCCTGCCCTGGTCGACCAAGTCGGCCGACTATGCCTCGGTCTATAACCTCCGCCTCGACCGTCCCGACTATAAGGACGACGTGCTCTATCAGAGTTCAAGGCACATTCTTGCACAGAAACATAAATTCGACACGTGGCTCAACAGCGGCAACTCGCTCGTGGAGGCCAACTGTCTGCTGGTGCTCTGCAACCGTCTGGTCCTGATGTTAGGCCGACAGATTGAGCGTCAGTTCGACACGTTCAAAGCGGAAGGGGGCTTCACCGAGGCCCTCACCGCCGAGCGTTTGTCCTATCGCACGCAGAAGAGTGTGGAGGCCGAAGCCCCCGCCTGTCCGCAGTGCGGCAAGCCGATGATCAAGCGCGTGGCAAAGAAGGGCATCAACTCCGGCAAGGAATTCTGGAGCTGCAGCGACTATCCGCGCTGCATGGGAACGAGAGACATCAAATGAGCCCCCGGCGGAAATCCCGAAATCCCGCCCCAGCGGAATCCCGAAATTCCGAAATCCCGAACCAGCGGAATCCCGGAATTCCGGAATATCGAAATACCGAAGCTCGGAATACCGGAATACCGAAATACCGGAATTCCGCAGAAAAGCGTTTAAGATGAAATCATTGATGATCATGGTCTTGATCGTGTTGCCCGTCCGCCTGACGGCGCAGCAGGCGCACTCCGATGCGCTTGACGACATCGTGCAGCACGTGCCGATGGCGTCCGTCGTCGTGCTGAGAGCCTGCGGCACCGAGGGACGGGCGGCCTCCTGGGGCGAGCTGGCGATGACGGCCGGCGCGGGCTATGTGCTCGCCGCCGCCGCGACCTACGGGCTGAAGCACGTTGTCGACGAGCGGCGGCCCGACCATAGCGACCATCGCGCCTTCCCCTCCGGCCACGCCACGATGGCCTTCGCCGGCGCTGCGGCCCTGCGCCATGAGTATGGCCATCTGTCGCCGTGGGTCAGCATCGGCGGCTATGCCCTGGCCACCCTGACGGCCGCCGACCGCGTGCGCCGCGACCGCCACTACGTGCACGACGTCCTCGCGGGTGCCGCCATCGGCACGGCCGCCACCGAACTGACCTATTACATTAATAAAAGGTTCGTACGCGCGCGTAAGACTGAAATCATCGTCGCTCCGCAGGCGATGTCGCTTGTTGTGAGATTCTGAATTTTATTTACAAATCATTTTTCTGGAGCAAAGAAGCGGCCCTTTTTCACCCGAAAAGGGCCGCTTCTCGACTCAAAAAGGGCCGCTTCTTGCTTCGAGAAGCGCCGCTTCTTTCTGTCCGAATTTTTATTTACCTGAAAATCAGTCGTTTGTAAATTGTTTAAAGTTGATTGCGAATTTTGTTTACAAAATTAGCCTTGTCAGAACAGAATTTTTGATAAATTTCCCGCAATTTCTTTCCCAATCCAAAATAAATTCGTAACTTTGTGGCTGAATAATGATTACTGACACCAAACTATCCCAGTCGTCGGCACGACTGTGTCTGAAGTCGCGCGACGAAGTCTTCTTTATCGACCTTGAACGTACGCTCTACATCAAGGCCGATGACCACTATGCCCATGTCCACTACACGTCGGGCGTCCACTTCATGGTGCCTTTCAGCCTTGGCCGCATCGAGGAGCTCATCATCGGCACACTCGGTGCCGACTCGTTCATGCGGCGCATGGGGCGCAAGTATGTCGTCAATACGCGGCGCATCTTTTCAGCCAACACCGTCCGCGAACAGCTCTGCCTGGCCGACGATCAGGGCAAGACCGAGACCATCCACCTGCCAAAGCTCGTCCTGCGCGAAATTATTGACGACATGACCCTATGAAAGTAGTGCCTGCTTTAACCAAAATAAGCAACTCAGGCATGAGTAAAGAAAAATTTCACGAAGAAACCCTATAGTTTCGCGAAAAATGAATTATTATAGGATTGTCGTTTCAGCATTTTCCCCTACTTTTGCGCAGAAAAAACGTCCGCTCGCTACGTGGTTTTGGTGCATCCACGTGCGACTTAGCGTGTGTACATAAATATAAATAAGAACATAATCATTAATTTAAACCAATCAAAAAGTATGGCTAAAAAAGTAGTTTACTCTTTACTTGCCCTGTCAGCAGTGCCCGCCGCTAACGCTAATGCAGCAGCCGTGGCCCTTCCCGCACAGGGAACCCAGGTGCAAGGTGAAATGACCGCTGCCGCTGTGCAGGATGTTTATCAGGTGCAGGCCGACAAGTCAGACTTTAAGGATGTCCTCAACGGCATCCACAACAAGCTTAATGCAGGCGTGCTCGAACTGGAGGACATGCTCAATCAGCTTTCCGATTTCGATTCCCGCGTGGATGCAGATCAGCTGGCCGCTCTCGAGCAGCTGCTCAAGGACTCGAAGGTGGAGGTCGGTGCCATCGACCAGGACCTCGATCCCATTAGAGAAAAGGACGAGTGCACAGACGAGGAGTATCTGGCCATCTCAAAGCCTGACAATGAGAATGAGTACATCATCAAGCTGAACGAAATCCTTGAAAAGGCCCGCGCCGCTTTCAACGCCCTGAAGGCACAGAGCGACAACATCGTGGCCAATGATGCCAACCAGGCTGATGCCCAGGAGCTGAAGGATGCCCTCGACGAGCTGAAGGGTATGACCGTCAACGACCCCGACGAGGAGATCAAGAGCGACATCGATAAGGACATCAATGCTGTCGAGAAGCTCGTCAATGACTTCAAGGAGGCTGCCGACAAGGCTTTCGAGGACGGCACGGCTACCGAGTTTGAGCCCGATCCCAGCAAGGACGACATCCTTAAGGAGATTCAGAACGTGGTTGACGAGATCAACGCCGTCAACACCAACTATGACGCATACCAGGAGGTGAAGCAGAAGGTCGAGGAGACCAAGGCTGAATACAACAAGGTGACCGACCAGCTGCAGAAGGACCTGCTCGCTGACGACGCCCCCGAGGCTTACGCCGACCTGCTGAAGGAAGCTCAGAAGGAGCTGGCCAACGGCTCGCAGGAGGTTGTCAAGGTCAACGACAAGAACGAGGAGTTCTATGCCAACCAGGAGTATGTGGCTGACGAGACTGGCGCAGTCGTGAAGAAGGACTCGCTGCTCAACGTGCTCAGCGAGCTCAATCCCAAGGCTATCGTGGACAAGGTGAACGCCCTGAAGGACGCCATCGACGCTGCTGCCAAGCTGCAGGAGAACCTCGACGCCGTCGAGCTGAAGGATGAGTTCATCAACAAGGCTGACCTCGAGGCCGACAAGCAGGCCATCCAGGACGACATCGACGCCCTCAATGAGGAGATTAAGAATGCCATCACAGATCCTGAGACCGACAAGAACTACAGCGTCGAGGAGAAGGCTGGCAAGATTCAGGAGGCTATCGACGCACTCGTAGGCAAGGTTGAGGCTGCTCAGAAGGCCGCCGACGAGAATAAGGCTGCCAACGACGAAGTCGTCGCTAAGATTGAAGACCTGCAGAGCATGCTCGACAAGGCTGTCAACGAACTCTATGACGAGGATGACAACGCCAAGCTCTACGAGGTCGACAAGGTGGAGGTGCCTGGTCGCTACACCAACCTCATCAAAGACCTGCAGGATCAGATCGACGACCTTGAGAAAGCAGCCGAGGAGGCTAACGAGAAAGGCAAGGCCGCTGAGTTCCTCGCCAGCTACAACGACAGAGAGCTCCGCGCTGCTATCGAAGAGTTCGACGCTCAGTCGGATGCTGCCCTCGACAACTACAACGAGGTTGAGGCCAAGCTGGCTCAGCTCGACGACAAGATGGCTGAGCTCCAGGGCGTCATCGACGGTCTGACCATCGACAAGACCGACTATCAGACCGATGCCGACAAGCTGGCCGGCGACCTGCAGGGTGCCAAGGACGATATCGCCAACATCCTCAAGGAGGAAGGCAAGCAGCACTATGACGACATGGCCGGATACAATGCTCCCGACGCCACTGACGGCAAGACCGCCCTCGACAACCTCGAGGAGGCTATCGACGAGCTCATCGACAAGGCTAAGGCAGACCAGGCTCAGTATGATGCCGACCAGTATCACGAGGGACGTATCGCCCTGTCCAATGAGATTCTGGATCGCTTAGAAGTGTTCGAAAAGAAACTCGCCGAAGCTGGTGAGGAACTGAACGATCCTAATGCAAAGGACGCTCTGGGTGCTTCCTATGAAGACCTGAAGAAGCAACTCGGCGATATCATCGCTGCCTTGGGTGAGAACAACGAGGCTACTGCCTCGGACGCCAAGGATGCCACGCTCTACGACAAGTTCAATTATTTCAAGGAGTACGAGCCCCGTGAGAAGAATCTGGAAACGAACGACATGAGGGCCTTCTCGGAGCTGACGTTGATTAACAATGCCCTGATTGAACTCGGCGGACAGATTGACGACCTGCTCCAGGCTGTCAAGGACGCTAAGGAGAAGGTTCAGAAGAACAACGAGGCTCTGGCCAACCTGTCGCTCGACGAACTGAAGGAGCACTACAACGAGGTGAATAAGGATCTCAATGATCCCGAGAAGTACGACAGCGCCATCACCGAGCACTTCGCTCAGGATATGACCGACACTAGGGGCGACATCGAGGCTCTCGAGAAAGAGATCAATGACCTCTATGATAAGGAAGAACTCGCTGATAACGAGGAAGTTGAGAAGGGTAAGATCACTGACATCTGGAACAAGATTGACAGCATCGCCGGTGCTGCTGACCAGGCTCAGGCTAACCTCGACCTGATCAACGAGCTGCAGAAGGCTCTCGACGAGCTGAATGCTCGCATCGCCGACTTCGACGGTGAGATTGAGGAGGCCGACAAGCCCTACCTCGGCGCCGTTGACTTCTTCAAGGGTAAGGTTGCCGACAACAAGGGTCTGCTCGATTCCGCTGGCGAGAGCATCAAGCTGCTCGATCCGTTCGATTTCGATAAGGACGAATACGACAACGCCAAGCAGAACATCGACGACGTCACCGTCAACCTCGACAAGCTCATCGGTGATGTCAAGAGCAACGTCGAAAACTACGACAAGCTGCTCAATGGTGTTGACGACGAGAGCGGCGAGGTTGTCAGCTACGGTAAGTATGACGTTCAGGATCTCTGGAACGAGAAGTTCACCGAGATCAACGGCAATCCTGAGTCGGAGACGAAGGAAGCATGGCTCGAGAAACTCGACGACATCCAGACCGAGATTAACCAGCTCGCTAAGGACCTTAACGAGGCTTACGAGAACGGCATGCTCTCGCAGGAGGAAGGCCAGTCGAACGCCAAGGTCGACGAGCTGCAGGCTAAGATCAATGAGCTCATCAACAAGCTGAACAACATCACCGAAGGCTACGACGAGGAAATCGCCAAGGAGAACAAGGCCATGGACGATGCCTTCCAGTCGGCTCTTGCTGCCCTCAACGAGGCTTACAAGAAGGCCGTCGAGGAAATCGACTCCTATCGCACGGTGAAGAACGAGGATCTGCTCAAGCAGATTGAGGAGGTCGTTCTGGAATACCACGACATGTTCTACATGATCGACGAGTTCGGAAACGTTGCCGACAATAAGGATACCTATCGTCAGCAGATTGAGGATCTGAAGCTGGCTGAGGGCAAGGCCTTCGCCGAAATCGTGAGCCCCAACAAGCTCTCGTCGGAATTCGAGATTAAGGCCAACGAGCTGACCGCCGAGATCAACGGTAAGGTCGACGACCTGCACAATGACGTGAAGGCTATCGTCGAGAAGTACTGGGCAGACCTGAAGGCCGACTTCGAGAAGAAGCTTGATGATGCTAAGAAGGTCATCGAAGACTACAGCGAGGAAGCCAAGGAGGGTGCCTTCAGCGACGTTGAGACCCTGATCGACGAGTGCGATGATCTCGTGGGTGGTTCTACCGCTGCCGAGATTAACCAGCTTGGCGACAAGCTGACTGAGCTGGCTGACATCGACAACATGCTGAAGAAAGACAAGAACGAGGCTGCCAAGAAGGATATTGATCCGCGCGTACAGGCTGCCAAGGACCTCTACGAGGAGGCTAAGGCTAAGCTTACCGGCGAGGCTCTCGATGAGCTCAACACCCTCTATGACAATACCGTCAAGAAGGCTGAGAACCTGGAGAACCAGCGCTACAAGAAGGAGACGCTGCCCGGTGCACGTGCCCAGATCCTGAAGTACCTTGAGGAGTTCACCACTGGTGCCAACAAGATTGTTGAGGACTACGAGAAGGCTCAGAAGGACGCCAAGGATCTGGCCGACGCCAAGGACGAGCTCAACAAGAAGATCGACGAGGCTATTGAGGATCTGAAGGAATTCCTCGACGGCGACGACGATATCGCTGACCTCGAGGCTATCCGCGACAAGATTGCCGACATGGAACTTGCTGACAAGGAAGACCTCGTCACGGAAATCGACAGCAAGGTCACTGAGTCTATCCGCGAGGAGCGCGACATCATCAAGGGCAAACTCGAGGAGCTGCAGGAAGAGTACAACCGCTTCGCTTCGTCGAATCCCGACAAGGCTGAGGAGGCTGCCGAGATGCGTGCTCTCATCGAGCAGGCTCGTGCCGAGGCCAACAAGGCTACGGCCGCTAACACCGACGAGGACCGCGAGGCCGTCAAGGCTGCTGAGAAGGCTCTGGCCGAGCTCAACTCCAAGCTCAAAGAGGGTGCCGACGAAGCTGCTCAGGAAGACCTGAACAACAAGGTTGCCGACCTGTTCGACAAGCTGGCTGAACTCGAGGGCATCAGCGACGAGGTCAAGGAGCAGTTCAAGGACGAGATCGACGAAGTCACCGAGGCTGTCAAGGATCTTGACGAGACCGTCAACGACCTCGACAATGCTGACTTCTATAAGGAGAAGATCGAGAAGGAGATTGCTGAGGTGGCCAAGGAAGTCGAGGACCTCGTCAACGAAGTCAAGGACGCCCAGAAGGCATTCGACGCCAACAACGACGCTTACGATCGCCTGATTGCTGAGCTCGACGAACTGTCGAAGGCCGTCGAGGACGCTCGCGAGACCGTCGCTGACTACGATACCTTCAACAAGGACGCTACGCTCAACGGCTACGATAAGAAGATCAGCACCGAGCGCACGAAGGTTGAGAAGGATCACACGGACGGCAAGCTGACCGCTGAAAGCCAGTTGAGCGACGAAGTGAAGGCCATTAAGGACAATGTGGCTGAGCTCGTCAACAACGCTGCTTTTGCTGAGTCGGAGGCTTCCATCAAGACCGCTGCCGACGCCCTCGACGAGGTGCGCACCAGCCTCTCTGAGAAGGACTACGCAGGTTCGGTCTGGAAAGAAATCCAGGATGAGATTACGGAAATCGGCAAATCGATTGAGAGCCTCAATAAGGACAACAGCACCGCTAAGACGAACGGCAACGCTGCCGAGCTCGTCAGCGACATCAAGGCTAAGGTGGCCGAGCTGATTGAGCGCATCGACGCTCTCAAGACGAAGGTCAACACCAACAAGGCCGGTGATGCCAACCACGACGGTCGCATTACGATGGCTGACTACTACACCGTGCTCGACATCATCACCGCTAAAGAAAAGCCCGAACCCGGTGAGGACGGCTTCGTTGAGGCTGATGTCAACGGCGACGGCACCATCAACATTGCCGACGCTACGGCTGTGGCCAACCTCGTGCTCTATGGCAACGTGGATGGTGTGCTCAAGGCCCGCGCCGCTCAGAATGTTGAGGAGAAGGTCTACGTTGAGGCCGCTCAGAATGCCGACGGCACCGTCCGTCTGGCCCTGAACCTCACCAACGGTCGTGCCTACACTGGCATGCAGATGGATGTCATCCTGCCCGAGGGCATGAACATCGTCGCCAAGACCGCTGGCCAGCGCGCTGAGAACCACGCCATCTACACTGGTGAGTTCGACGGCATGACCCGCATCGTGGTCGCCAACGACCATAATGCAGAGCTCGCCGGCAACAACGGCGCTGTGGTCTACATCGACATCGAAGGTGCCGGTTCGCTGGATCAGATTGAGTTCCAGAACGTGTTCTTCGCTGAGACCAACGCTCAGCTCACTCAGTTCACCGTCGGCGCTGCCGAGGCAACTGGCATCAACGCTGTTGAGAGCGACAGCCTGATGGATAAGGTCTACAACATGGGTGGCCGCGTGATGAATGCCGTCAAGAAGGGCATCAACATCATCAAGGGCAACGATGGTCAGACCAAGAAGGTTGTGGTGAAGTAAGTATCCACTTCTGACGATATGTGAAAGGAATGTGTGCGTGGCCCCCGCGCCGCGCACACTCCCTAAAACAAGAAAATCCAACGAATCAACAAACAGAAAGATTTTTCTATGAAGACAATTACTTCAAAACTGGCTGCCCTGCTGCTTCTCTTCATGGGAGCTGTCGCAGCTAATGCCGAGACGAAGGTCTATCTCGATGATATCACGCTCGCTGCTGGCGAAGAGGCTGTCGTGGGTATTAACCTCGACAATGCTGATGACCCCAACATCCTTAGCATCGTGCTCAACATCCAGCTCCCCGAGGGTCTGGAAATGGTGGTCAACGAGGATGGTGACTATTTCACGGCTACTGAGCGTCTGACGAAGTACCATTCGCTTCAGGGCATCTATCGCTCCGACCTTGGTGCCTATCGTATGATGCTTCTTTCTACGAGTAAGGCAAAGGTTAAGAACATCGAGGGCACCTCAGCCGTGGCTACGTTCACCGTGAAGGCCAACGAGAAGCTCGTTGACTCGACGATCAAGCTGACCGACGTGGTCATCACCAAGCAGGCTACCGGCTATCCTGAGATCTATCAGGAGGACACCGAGTCGAAGGTCACCGTGGCTTACCGTCTCGATGGCGACGTGATGTTCTACACCGAAAATGCTGAGCAGAAGGTTAACCCGGGCGAGACGTTCACCGTCGAGGTCAGCATCAGCAACACTGCTTCGCTGGCTTCCATGGAGTGCTATGTCAACCTGCCGGAGTGCCTGCAGATTGTCGAGAACGAGGACGGACTGCTGTTCGACCTGCCCGAGGATCTGGCTGGCATCTTCAACATGTGGATTGGTGAGGGTCAGGCTGACCAGGGCATCTACTACTTCACCCTGTCGTCGATGACCAACGAGCTGCTGCCTGAGGAGGGCGTCGTGTTCAGCTTCAACGTGAAGGCTGCTGCTGACATGCCCGAGTCGGCTGAAATCCTGATTGACAAGTTCCTCGTTGGCACGAAGGTTGGTGCCCGCGGCTATGCTCTCGACGACGAGATTAAGATTTCGGTGAGCAACGCCGTTGCCACTGGCATCGACGCCGCCAAGGCTTCTGTCGCAGGTGCTGAGTACTTCACCGTCGGCGGTCAGCGTGTTGCTGCTCCTCAGAAGGGCATCAACGTTGTCAAGATGGCCAACGGCGAGGTGAAGAAGATCCGCTTCTGATCCAAGCGCACAAAACCTTATAATAAAAGCGAGCCCACCGGTGGCTCGCTTTTTTCGTTATTATCGATGCAAACGTTTGCATCCTTTTGTCGTCGCTTTCTTTCTTTGTTCTGTTGCAAAGGGTAAGAAAAAGTAGTACTTTTGAAGCAGAAAAGTTAAGACACCGCAATATGAAATTACTATTTAACCTTGATTACCGAACGGTTTACGGCGAACTGTTAGTCCTCAACATTACCGGGGAAAAGCCAGAACGTCATGCCATGACGACCGTCGACGGACAGCGATGGACGCTTGAACTCGCCCTGAAGCAGCCTGCCGACGGGATCCTTGACTACTACTACAGTGTGTGCCGCGACGACCGGGTGGTGCGTACGGAGTGGACCGTCGTGCCCCACCATCTCATAGTGAACCCCGTCAGCACAATCATTGTCAACGACCGCTGGATCGACATTCCCGCTGACTCCTATCTCTATTCATCGGCCTTCACCGAGTGTGTTGCCAGCCGGCGCCTGAACGAGGGGTCGCTGGCGCCGATCCTGCTGACGCCGACGTCGCGCCTGCTGACGCTGAAGGTGCGTGCAACTCAGTTGCACAGCCAGCAGCGGCTCGCCATTGTCGGCGCACCAGTCTATCTCGGCTGCTGGGACACGGCGAAGGCGCTGCCCATGGCTGAGCAGCAACCCAACGAGTGGGCCGTCAGCCTTGAGGCCGACCGACTTCCCCACGATGTGGACTTTAAGTTTGTGGTCATCGACGACTCCAAACCCGCGTCCGTGCTGTGGGAGGAGGGTGACAACCGCCATTTGCAGATGCCCGAGCCGACGGCCGAGAGTCGTGTGGTCGTCGTCGAGATGCAGCCCGCCTGGTTCGGCATGCCTCAGTGGAAGGGCGCCGGCACGGTGGTTCCCGTGTTCTCGCTCCGCAGTGAGGGCAGCTTCGGCGTGGGTGATTTCGGCGACCTGAAGATGATGGTCGACTGGTGCGTCAAGACCGGTCAGCGCATCCTGCAGGTGCTGCCTATCAACGACACCACCTTTACGCATACGTGGCAGGACAGCTATCCCTACAATGCCATCTGCATCTACGCGCTGCATCCGCAGTTTGTCGACCTGCGCCAGCTGCCGGCCCTGAAGGACGTGGATGCCCGGACAAGGTTTGAGTCGCTCCGCCAGGAACTGAATGTCCTGCCCCAGATAGACTATGAGCGCGTCAATGAGGCCAAGATTGCATACCTGCAGGCTATCTTCAAGCAGGAGGGTGCCCGCATCGCCCGCACCAAGGCTTATAAGCAGTTTGTTGACCAGAACCGCGGTTGGCTTGAGCCCTACGCCGACTTCTGTGTAGAGCGTGACAAAAAGCTTGACGTCGAAGGTAATCATACTTCTCAGTTCTGGATGTTCGTGCAGTATGTCCTCGACACCCAGATGCACGGTGCCCATGAGCATGCCCGCCGTCATGGCGTCATCCTGAAGGGCGACATCCCCATCGGCATTTCCCGCGACGGCGTGGAGGCCAAGGTCGAGCCGCGCTACTTCAACCTGAACGGCCAGGCTGGTGCTCCGCCTGATGCCTTCTCCGAGGACGGCCAGAACTGGGGCTTCCCGACCTACAACTGGGACGTGATGCTCGAGGACGGCTGCCAGTGGTGGGTGCGCCGCTTCCGCAAGATGCAGGAGTATTTCGATGCCTACCGCATCGACCACGTGCTCGGCTTCTTCCGCATCTGGGAGATTCCCGTGCCCGAGAAGAGCGGCCTCTATGGCCAGTTCCAGCCTTCCATTCCCATGACCCGCGACGAGATTGAGGGCCGCTGGCATGTGCCCTTCCGTCCTGAGTTCTATCTTGAGGACCATAAGCAGAAGGACCGCTGGCATCCGCGCATCAATGCCACGAAGATGGAGGCCTTCCATCAGCTGTCGTGGGACGAGCAGCAGCGCTTCTGGGAGCTCTATAATGACTATTTCTATCGCCGCAACAACCAGTTCTGGTATGACGAGGCGATGAAGAAGTTGCCGCGGCTGACGCAGGCCACGCGCATGCTCTGCTGTGCTGAGGACCTTGGCATGGTGCCCGACTGCGTGCCCTGGGTGATGAACGAGCTGCGCATCCTGTCGCTCGAGATTCAGTCGATGCCGAAGGACCCGAGCGTGCGCTTCGGCCGCCTCGACCGCAATCCCTACCGCTCGGTGGCCACCATCTCGACCCACGACATGTCGACACTCCGGCAGTGGTGGGACGAGGATTGGGACCGCGCCCAGGACTATTTCAATCAAGAGATGCACCATGAGGGACCTGCTCCTCATCCGCTGCCCGGCTGGCTGGCCAAGGAGATCGTGGCACGCCATCTCTGGTCGCCCTCGATGCTCTGTCTGCTCTCGCTGCAGGACTGGCTCTCCATCGACGAACAGCTACGCCTGCCTGATGCCAATGCCGAGCGCATCAACATCCCGGCCAATCCGCGTCTCTACTGGCGCTACCGCATGCACCTCACCATCGAGCAGCTCATGCAGGCCGACACCCTCAACCGCGAAATCTCGCTGCTTGTCAGCCAGAGCGGTCGATAGGCTCTGTTACTACCACGGATTACGCGGATTTAACGGATTTATTGCTTACTACTTCCTACCACGGATTACGCGGATTAACGGATTTATTGCTTACTACTTCCTACCACGGATTACGCGGATTAAACGGATTTATTGCCTACTACTTCCTACCACGGATTACGCGGATTTAGCGGATTCTCCATAGTAGTGAATAAAATCCGTTTAATCCGCGTAATCCGTGGTTTAAAAGACTAATCCGTGGTTTAAAAGACTAATTCGTAGTTATATGACTGCGCAGAGGCGGCTGACCTGTTGGTCAAAGTCGTCCTTGACGATGGCGCGGCCCTTGACGGCTGAGCGGCAGTTATAGATGGTCTGCGGGGAAAGGAACAGCAGACCCGCAATATCGGTAGTGTTTTTCACCCCAAGACGAATGAGTGCAAACGTGCGCAGCTCGGTGGTCATCCCGCCGGGCTGCTTTTGTTGTATGCGGTGCTCAGGCTGCAGCAGACCGTTGAACTCGTCGATAAATGAGGGATAGAGTTCCAGGAAAGCCTTGTCGAAGCGGATGAGGAATGTCTGAGCGTCCTCCTCGGAGATGCGTGTCGACGAGATGGTCGTCAGCAACTCCTGCACCTGGTTGGCCCGGATCTTGCGCTTCACCAGCGTCTGATACTTCCCGAGCTTGTCGATATATTTGGCGCACAGCTCGATGTAGATGCGGGCCAGGCCCTCGCGACGGCTGTTGGTGTCCGACAGTCGCGTGTTGAGCGTCGACAGCTGTCCGTTGGCGTCCTTCAGCCGGCCGTTGAGGGCCGACAGCTGCGTGTTGGCATCCGACAGCTCATGGCGGCGGCGCGTCAGCAGCTTGTTTTGGCGGAAGATGAACAGCACGGCGGCCAGCATGGCCACGACGAGCAGCGAGATGAAACCGAGGGCACGGCGCAGCGAGCGGTTCTGCTGTTTTACGTGGGCCTGATAGGTGTTGACGATGGTGGGCAGCGACTTCGCAATCTCGAGGATGCGTAGGCGGTTGTTGTAGAACTGTGCGTCCTGCATCGAGATGTTGATGTAGCGCTCCGCCCGCTCCAGATGCTCGGAACCCTTCTGGAACAGCTGCACCGCCAGCGTCTGCAGGGCCATGTTCTCCATCGTCGAGCTCTCCACGTCGCTCATGGCTGCCCGCGTCAGATAGTCTTCGTAGGCACGTTCATCGCCCTCGTTGCGGTAGTTGCCGGCAAGGGCGAAGCACGCCATGGCGTAGTGGCGTGAGTAGCGTGGCAGTTGGCTCAGCGCCTTCTCGTAGTTGCTGCGCGCCTCCTGCTGGTCATTGCTGACGAAGGTGGCGTATTCTCCCATGAAATAATGATAGCTGGGACTGCTGGCGTCGGCATAGTCCATGGCCTGCCGCAGATAGCCGTTGGCTTGCTGACGGTAGACGGGTGCAAAGTGCGGGTCGTCGCAATAGTCGCTCCAGTAGGCGTAGAGGTTGAAGCAGGTGACATAGAGGTCGAACCGCAGGCGCCCATCGATGTGGGTCGTGTCGATAGCCGACAGCGTTTTGGCCGCCTCGCTGTAGAGTCCGCCGATGGCCAGCAGCTCCGTCTGTTTCAGCGTGTAGAGCGTCGTGTAGTAGCTGCTGCCCGTCTGTCGTGCCAGTTCCAGTCCCTTGCGTGCATAGACCATGGCCGAGTCGAACTTGAAGACGTAGTACTCCTGATAGAGGTCATAGTAAAGCTGCAGGCGCATGTCGCTGCTTTCGTCGGCTATGCTCATTCGCTTCAGCCGGTCAATCTTGTTCTGCTTTTCTTCCATGATGACCGAGCGCTGACTGAGCAGACTGTCGAGCTGGTCGAGTAGGGGAGCACTCCCAGCCGTCGCCTTGGTCCACGCTGTGCTGACTATGGCAAGGAGCAGAAATAGTCGATATTTCATTGGCTTATCCGTTATTTCCTGCAAAGATAGGGATTTTCCCTGTATTATCTTTATTTACTAACCCAATTTTAATATCTTTTATAATATCCTGATAATTAGCTAACTACAAACAGCAACTTTTCCAGCAAGTTTACTATGGCCTTACTGCGCGATACAACGAAAGCAAAAATGCCGTACCTTTGCCGTCGAAATCAATTTATTAACCAAATCAAAATGAATATGCGAAAACAGACAAAGCAGTTATGCAAGCGACTCACGCTGTCGCTCCTCGCTGTGCTGGGCTCGGCGAGTCTGATGGCTCAGTCCATCAAAGTGCATGGTGTCGTGAAAGACCAGACGGGCGAAGCCGTTATCGGCGCCACCGTCAAACAACAAGGTACGGGCACGGGCACGGTGACCGACTTCGATGGCAACTTCACTCTTGAGGTGCCGACGAACGCCACGCTGACCGTCAGCTACATCGGTTTCACGCCGCAGAACGTGGCCGTGAACGGGCAGAACGAACTCACCATCACGATGGCCGACGACACGCAGACCCTGAACGAGGTGGTCGTCATCGGTTACGGTACGATGCGCAAGAGCGACCTGACGGGCGCCGTGGGCTCACTGTCGCAGAAGGACATGGAGGCCCCCGTGACCAACATCGGCCAGGCCCTGCAGGGCAAGGTGTCCGGTCTGCAGGTCATTGATGCCGGCAAGCCCGGCGACAACGTGTCGATCAAGATCCGCGGCCTCGGCTCCATCAACAACTGCGACCCGCTGGTCGTCATCGACGGCGTGCCCACCGACCTGGGCCTGAACAGTCTCAATATGGCCGACGTGGAGCGCCTCGACGTGCTGAAGGATGCTTCAGCCACGGCTATCTACGGTTCGCGCGGTGCCAACGGCGTGGTCATGATTACCACGAAGAAGGGCAAGGAGGGCAAGTCGACCCTCGCCTTCGCCGCCAACCTGTCGGTCCAGAATGTCACTAACGTGCCCTCGTTCCTCAATGCCAGCCAGTATGCTGCACTGAGCAACGACATGATGAACAACGCCGGCTACAACGCCAATCCGCTCTGGGCCGACCCCACGACCGTCACGGGCGGCACCGACTGGGTGGACGAGCTGCTGCGCACGGGTTATGTGCAGAACTACACCGTCAGCTACAGCGGCGGCTATGACAAGTCGCACTACTACGTCTCGGGCGGTCTGCTCAATCAGACCGGTACGGTGCGCAGCGTCGACTATCGCCGCTTCACGTTCCAGGAGAATGCCGACGCCGAGGTGCTGAAATGGCTGAAGGTCTCCAATAACATCACCGTCTCGGCCGACCGCAAGCGCCAGGGCAGCTACGACTTGGGATCGGCCTTCCGCGCCCTGCCCATCTACGACGTGAAGGACCAGAACGGCGAGTGGACCGGTCCCGAGGGCAACAGCAACTGGTACGGCTCTACGCGCAACCCCATCGGCCCCACCCAGACCGACAAGCAGCGCACCGACGGCTACAACTTCCTCGGCAACCTGACCGCCGAGCTGTCGCTGACCAAGTGGCTCAAGTTCCGCAGCACCTTCGGTCTCGACGCCAAGTTCTGGTATGCCGACAACTTCACCCCGGCCTACGCCTGGAAGCCCATAGCCACCGAGGAAGCCTCGCGCTGGAAGAGCGACAACAAGTCGTTCACCTACCTTTGGGACAACTACTTCCTTTTTGATTATACCTTCCAGCAGAAGCACCACCTGAGCCTCATGGCCGGTACGTCGGCCCAGTGGAACGACTTCGACTATATGAACGCCCAGAAGAACATCTTTGCCTTCGAGAACGTGCACGAGATGGACAACGGCGAGAAGATGTATGCCATCGGCGGCAACCAGACCGACTGGTCGCTGTTCAGCTATATGGCCCGCGTCAACTATGACTATCAGAACCGCTACCTGCTGACGGCCACGCTGCGCCGCGACGGTTCCAGCCGCTTCGGCCGCGACCATCGCTGGGGCACGTTCCCCTCTGTGTCGGCCGCCTGGCGCATCAGCGAGGAGAGCTTCTTCCCGAAGAACGTCGTGCTCAGCGACCTCAAGCTGCGCGTGGGCTACGGCGTCACCGGTTCGCAGGCCAGCGTCAGCAACTACAGCTATCTGGCCAGCTACGACACGAGCGTCTATCCCCTCGGCCTCGACGGCACTGAGCAGTCGGCCCTCGTCTCGTCGACCCTCTCGAACCCCAGCATCCACTGGGAGGAGGTGGCCCAGGCCAACATCGGCTTCGACGCTGTGCTGCTTTCGCGCCGCCTGACCCTCTCGCTCGACGCCTATATCAAGACGACGCGCGACATGCTCGTCAAGGCTTCCATCCCCATCACGTCGGGCTTCGAGGACACCAGCACCACCTATACCAACGCCGGCCGCGTGCGCAACACCGGTCTGGAGCTGACCGCCCACTCCGTCAACCTGCAGGGTGAGCTCGGCTGGGAATCCGACCTGAGCTATACCTATAATAAGAATAAGATAAAGGACCTGAACAGCGACGTGCCCTATTATATCAACCAGATTAACAACTCCTATGTGACGATGCTCGACGTCGATCTGCCCATTAACGTGTTCTATGGCTACGTGACCGACGGCATCTTCCAGAACCAGCAGGAGGTCAGCGCCCACGCCATCCAGCCGGGCGCCGAGCCGGGCGACATCCGCTTCCGCGACCTCGACAACAACGGCGTCATCAACGACAACGACCGCACCGTCATCGGCAACCCCAACCCGACGCACCTCTTCTCGCTCAACAATACCCTGACCTACAAGGGCTTCGAGCTGGGCGTCTATCTGCAGGGCGTGGCCGGCAACAAGATTTTCAATGCCAACAATATCGACCTGACGGGCATGGCAGCTGCCTATAACCAGTCGACCGACGTGCTCGCACGCTGGAACGGTGAGGGCACCTCTAACGCAATGCCGCGCGCCGTCTTCGGCGATCCCAACCAGAACAACCGCGTCAGCGACCGCTTCGTCGAGAACGGCTCCTACCTGCGCCTGAAGACCGTTTCGCTCAGCTACAACTTCCCGCAGGAGTGGCTGAAGTCCCTCACCATCGAGCAGGCTCGCCTGACCCTCTCTTGCGAGAACGTGGCCACCATCACCTCCTACAGCGGCTTCGACCCCGAGGTGGCTATCAACGGCATCGACCTCTCGCGCTATCCCATCTCGCGCACGTTTAACATCGGGATTAACTTCAATTTCTAATTAACAATTAGTAATTAATAATTATGATTACCAACAGCATCAAAAATACCGTTGCGGCCTGTTTCGTATGCTGCAACATCGTTGCAGCCCTCAGCGCCCTCACCGCCTGCTCCGACGACTTCCTCGACAAGAGCCCGAAGAACACCGTCGACCCTGAGACCGAAGTGACTGACAATGTGGCCGTGGCCATGGCCAACGCCTGCTACCGCACACTGCAGTCGTCGAACATGTACAACCAGCGCATCTGGACGCTCGACATCGTGGCCGGCAACAGCATCGTGGGCGCCGGCGGCGGCACCGACGGTCTGGAGACCATCCAGGCCTCGAACTTCACCACCCTCAGCGACAACGGCATGGCGCTCTATATGTGGCGCTCGCCCTGGGTGGGCATCGGTCAGTGCAACATCCTTATCAACGGCATCGAGCAGACCGGCTACGAACCCGGTACCGTCAAGGCCCGCTGCCTCGGCGAGGCACTGTTCCTCCGCTCACATTATTATTATGTGCTGGTGCGCCTCTACGGCGGCGTGCCCCTGCGCCTGAAGCCCTACAACCCCGGCGAGTCGGCCGACATCGCCCGCTCATCGGTCGACGAGGTCTATGCCCAGATCATCGACGACTGTCGTCGCGCCGCCGACCTGCTGCCCGCCAAGGCTGAATACGACGACCAGGACAAGGGCCGTGCCACGCGCGACGCCGCCCTGACCCAGCTGGCCGACATCTATCTGACCCGCGGCGACTACGCCCAGGCCCTCGAGATGTGTGAGCAGGTGGAGCAGCTCGGCTATGACCTCAGCCAGTGCCGCTACGAGGACAACTTCGACGCCCGCCTGAACAACGGTCCTGAGTCGATCTTCGAGGTGCAGTATTCCGGCAACACCGAGTACGACTTCTGGGGCAACAACCCGCAGTCGAGCTGGCTCTCCACGTTCATGGGCCCGCGCAACAGTGACTTCGTGGCCGGCAGCTACGGCTGGAACCAGCCCACTGAGGAGTTCGTCTCGCAGTATGAGGAGGGTGACCTGCGCAAGGACCTGACCATCTTCTACGACGGCTGCCCCGACTTCGACGGCAAGCAGTATAAGTCGAGCTATTCCAACACGGGCTACAACGTGCGCAAGTTCCTCGTCACGAAGGCCGTCTCGCCCGAATACAACACGTGTCCGCAGAACTTCGTCGTCTGGCGCTTTGCCGACGTGCTCCTCATGAAGGCCGAGGCCCTCAACGAGCTGGGCCGCACCAACGACGCCGCCACACCGCTCAACACCGTGCGCCAGCGCGCCGGACTGCCCCGCGTGGCCGGACTCTCGCAGGCTGACATGCGCGAGAAGATCATCCACGAGCGCCGCATCGAGCTGGCCTTCGAGGGCCATCGCTGGTTCGACATGATCCGCCTCCAGGACGGCCAGTATGCCATCGACTTCCTCCGCAGCATCGGCAAGACGCGCGTCAACCACGACCGTCTGCTGTTCCCCATCCCGCAGACCGAGATGGACGCCAACTCGCTGATGACCCAGAACCCTGGTTACTAATCGTTGAACAAATAAAAGAATATAGCTATGACAACCAAAAACATAAAACATACCCTGACAGTCTGTCTCGTATGCTGCAATATTATTGCAGCCCTTACAGCCCTCACAGCCCTAACCAGCTGCTCCGACAATGACTACACCGAGCTCGACAAGGGCTCGACGCCCCTCACCCTGACCGCCGACCAACAGGCCACGACGCTCAGCGAGCTCAACCACGCCGCCGACGCCCTGACGCTGCAGTGGACCAGCGGCCACAACTTCCAGTCGGGCCACCGCATCAGCTATACCCTTGAGCTGGCCGAGGCCGGCACGCAGTTTGCCGCCCCCTACGTGGCCATCGACCGCGAGACGCAGCGCTACGACTGGACCGTCTCGCAGGAGCAGCTGAACGACATCCTGCGCACGCAGCTCGGCGCCACCGACGGCCTCGAGATGACCGTCGAGGCCCGCATCGAGGCCTTCGTCGAGGGCTTCGACGAGGTGCAGAGCGAGACCCTCACGTTCTCGGCCACGCCCTACGAGCCCGTCACGACGACGCTCTATCTCATCGGCGACGCCACGCCCAACGGCTGGAGCGCCGACAACGCCACGGAGATGAAGCGCCAGGACAACGGCCTGTTCACCTGGCAGGGCAACCTGCGCCAGGGCGAGCTGAAGATGATCACCACGCTGGGCCAGTTCCTGCCCTCTTATAACAACGACGGTCAGGGCCGCCTCGTGCTCCGCACCGGCGACGACCAGCCCGACGAGAAGTTCATCATCAGCGAGAGCCACTTCTATCAGCTGACGGCCAACCTGCTGACGGGCGAGATGCGCATCGTGGCCATGGAGGGTGAGGCCCCGGCCTACGACCAGCTCTACATCGTCGGCTCGTTCACAGGCTGGGGCTTCCGCCAGATGCAGCGCGACCCGCTCGACGACTTCCTCTTCCACTACAACCACTACTTCACGTCCTCGGAGGGTGGCGAGTTCAAGTTCGGCACGGCCGACGGCTCGTGGGAGAACATGTACAAAGCCACCAGCGGCAATGCGCCCTACACGCAGCAGTCGATGGAGTTCATCAAGGGCTTCGACCCCGACAATAAGTGGTTCCTGCAGGACAGCGAGACGGAGCAGGCCTACAAGATCTGCGTCGACATCCGCAGCGGTCGCGAGCGCATGATGATGCGGCCCTTCCAGCCCTACGAGATGATCTACCTCGTCGGCGACGCCACGCCCAACGGCTGGGACCTCGGCAATGCCACGGCCATGCGCCAGGGCGACGACCCCTGGACGTTCACGTGGACGGGTGCCCTGACCGGCGGCGAGCTGAAGTTCTCGTGCGACCGCCAGAGCGACTGGAACGGTGCGTGGTTCATGAACGCGAAGGGCAACGACGTGGCCCCGACGGGCGACGTGGAGCGCATGCTGTTCATCGACAAGAGCGACGCCGACTTCAAGGCACAGTATCTCGACGTCAACGTCGGCGACCTCGACCAGAAGTGGCAGATTCCCTCGGCCGGCACGTACACCATTACGCTCAACCAGCTCGACGAAACTGTCTCGATTTTCAAGAACTGAACTACGAATTTGACGAATTAAACGAATTATTTCTTGAACCACGGATTTAACGGATTTAACGGATTTTCCGTGGTTCAAATAAAATCCGTAAAATCCGCGTAATCCGTGGTAGAAGATATAATCCGTAGCAAAGAAAAAATCCGTAAAATCCGCGTAATCCGTGGTAGTATTAGATAGAAGAAGTATGAAGAAAGTTTCATCATTATTGTTATTAGGAGCCTTCTCGCTGCTCGCCGTCTCGTGCGGCGGCAGTGAGAACGGCAGCAGCAGCGACGACCCGCAGAAGGGTGGGGAGCAGGAGGTGACGGTGCAGACCGAGCGCAAGGCCTCGCTGACGCTGAGCATCGCGACCGACAAGGTCTGTTATAAGCCTGGCGAACAGGTGACGCTGACCGTCACCGCCGGCACCGTGCCCGAGGGCGCCATTGTGCGCTACCGCCGCGCCGGCGACGAGGTCGACACCTCCGCCGTGCAGGGCACCACGTGGACATGGACGGCCCCGTCGGCCGACTACACCGGCTACCTGGCCGAGGTGTTCACCCGCAGCGGCGACACCGAGACCATCCTCGGCACCGTCGGCATCGACGTGTCGAGCGACTGGACGCGCTTCCCCCGCTATGGCTTCGTGGCCACCTACGACCAGTCGAAGACCGCCGACGTCATCCTCGACGAGATGGCCTTCCTCTCGCGCTGCCACATCAACGGCATCCAGTTCTACGACTGGCACAACAAGCACCACTGGCCCCTCGGCGGCACGCGCTCGGAGCTCCTCGCGACGTATAAGGACATCGCCAACCGCGACGTCGTCACGGCCGTGGTCAAGCGCTACATCGACGTGCAGCACCGCCTCGGCATGCGCTGCATGTTCTATAACCTCTGCTACGGCGCGCTCAGCGACTACCAGGCCGACGGCGTCCGTTCCGAATGGCTCATGTATAAGCAGACGGGCCACGGCGACATCGACCAGCTGGTGCTCTCGAACGCCTGGAAGAGCAACATCCTGCTCACCAACCCCGAGAATGCCGAATGGCAGCAGTACCTGGCCGACCGCAACGACGACGTCTATGCCAACTTCGACTTCGACGGCTTCCACATCGACCAGGTGGGCGACCGCGGCACGGTCTACGACTACAGCGGTCAGCGCCTGAACCTGCCGCGCGGCTTCGGTTCGTTCATCACGGCCATGAAGCAGCGCCACCCGCAGAAGCGGCTCGTCATGAACGCCGTGTCGAGCTTCGGCGCCTCGCAGATTGCACAGACCGACAAGGTGGACTTCCTCTACAACGAGCTCTGGGACCAGGAGGCCCGCTTTGAGGACCTGCTGACCGTGCGCCGCGCCAACTCGCAGTATAGCCAGAACAAGTTGCAGACTATCTTCGCCGCCTACATGAACTACAACCGCTCCGGCCAGCGCGGCACGTTCAATACGCCGGGCGTGCTGCTCACCGACGCCACGATGTTTGCCGTCGGCGGCGCCCACCTCGAGCTTGGCGACGGCCACATGCTCTGCCATGAGTATTTCCCCAACTCGAACCTCGCGATGAACGACGACCTGCGCCTGCAGCTCACCCGCTACTACGACTTCCTCGTGGCCTATGAGAACCTGTTGCGCGGCGAAGGCCTGGAGGAGACGACCACCGACATCACGTCGCAGAACGCGGCCGTCAGCATCAACCAGTGGCCCCCGCAGCAGAAGCGCGTGACGGCCTACAGTCGCCGGACGGCCACGCGCGAGGTGATCCACCTGCTGAACTATCGTCAGGCCAACAGCCTCAGCTGGCGCGACATGGACGGCACGATGCCCGCCCCCGTCGAGCTGAAGGCCCTGCCGCTGAGTGTCAAGACGTCGGCGCCCGTGAAGCGCATCTGGGCCGCCACGCCCGATGCCCTGGCCGGTGCCCCCGTCGATCTGTCGTTCACGCAGAAGAACGGCGTGGTCGAGTTCACTCTGCCCTCACTGAAGTACTGGACCATGATCGTCATGGAGCAGTAAGCAATCGTTTGTCCTGTTTTCCCGACAAGAAAACAGGACAAACGTTTTGCCGTTTCACCTATTTTGCTTAATTTTGCACTCACAACCCGAAACAATACCTATTTTTTAATATATGAAGAGAATCAATCTGCTAATCGGTATGCTGCTCGCCACGCTCACGATGGCCGCAGCCACCGTCACTTCGCCCAACGGCAACGTTGAACTGAAATTCTACATCGACGACAACGGCCGACCCACCTATGAGATGAACTATAAGGGACGCGCCGTCGTGCTCCCCTCCCACCTCGGACTCGAACTGGCCAAGGACAAGCATGCCTCGCGCGGCATGAACGAGCGCGACCTCATGGACGGCTTTGTCATTGCCAACGAGGCAACCAGCGAGTTCGACGAGACGTGGCAGCCCGTCTGGGGCGAGACCCGCGACATCCGCAACCACTATGTTGAGTATGTTGCAACATTATCGCAACGCTGGGAAGAACCCAAGGTGACCGCCGAACCCGGTGAACGCGGTATGGCCTTGATACCCCATGAGCGCAAGGTCGCCATCCGCTTCCGCGTCTACGACGACGGCATCGGCTTCCGCTATGAGTTCCCGCAGCAGCAGGAGCTCAACTACTTCCTCATCCAAGAGGAGCGCTCCGAGTTCGCCATGGCCGGCGACCATAAGGCCTGGTGGCTGCCCGGCGACTACGACACGCAGGAGCAGGAGACGCAGGAGTCGCTGCTCAGCGAGATCCGCGGTCGCCACAATCAGGCCGTCAACTGGGGCAACTCCTCCGTGGCCGTCTTCTCGCCGACGGGCGTGCAGACCTCGCTGCAGATGAAGTCGCAGGACGGGCTCTACATCAACATCCACGAGGCTGCCTGCATCAACTATGCCACGATGCACCTCGAGTTGGTCGACGCCCAGACTAAGGCCCTGACGACGAAGCTCGCAGGCAACACCAATGTCTATACGCCCGACCCCAAGCCGTCGGCCTATCCGCTGCCGAAGCCCTTCACCTTCGTCAGCCACCTGACGCCCGACGCCACCGGACTGAAGGGCTGCATGCAGACGCCCTGCCAGTCGCCCTGGCGCACGGTCATGGTCAGCGACGACGCCCGCGACATGCTCTCCTCGAACCTCATCCTCAACCTCAATGAGCCCTGTGCCCTCGACGACACGTCGTGGATCCATCCGACGAAGTATTGCGGCGTCTGGTGGGAGATGATTGTCGGCAAGTCGTCGTGGAACTACACCGACGAGCTGCCCTCAGTCTATATTGACAAGGTGGACTGGAACCGTCTGAAGCCCAACGGCCGCCACGGCGCCAACAACGAGAAGGTGCGCCGCTACATCGACTTCGCTGCCGACAACGGGCTCGACCTGGTGCTCGTCGAGGGCTGGAACGTCGGTTGGGAGGACTGGGCCAACATGTGGAAGCGCGACGTCTTCGACTTCCTGACGCCTTATCCCGACTTCGACCTCAAGGCCCTGAACGACTATGCCCACTCGCGCGGCGTCAAGCTGATGATGCACCACGAGACCTCGTCGTCGACTCAGAACTACGAGCGCTACATGGAGC
>JAFTGI010000130.1 GCA_017458195.1 Prevotella sp. | reverse complement strand
GTGAACTGCTTTTGCCACTCCGATTGCGACTTTCGTCTGCGTGGCATCACCGCCGGCACCTACCGTCTGCGCGTCCAGCAGCATGGCGTAGGGGCAATGGCCCAGAATCTTCCTATCTACGAAGACATGCTGACGATCAAGGACAAGCAGACTATAGAGATTAGCCTTGATTTACAATTGTAGATAACTACGGCCCCGACCTGGGATCGGGGGGACTCTCCTGATCCATGATTCTATAATGCTGAGACATAAAATAGAAAGGATTTATGCATCATGAATAGCTTTTGTCGCATTTCAAATGCTCATATCCTATGCGGCCGGATTGCAAAGTCCGATCAAACGGTAAATCCGACCGAACGGGTTTTTACGCCGTATGAAATCCGTGTCTATCCGTTGCTTAATCCGAAAGATAAAATTATTTCAAAGCCTTTGAAATAGTATTCAGTGCCTTTGAAATAGTGTTCAATGGCTTTGAAATAGTATTCAGTGGCTTTGAAATAATTATATCCAGCCCTTCGTTCAACTTTCAACCGTACAGCTCGAGAGAACTAAAGGAATCGGGGGGGACTCTCCTGATCCTCTTTTGAGGGGTTTTTATAACCTTTCGGGTATAGTTTTGTTAAAGACATTAAAAGATTATACCCGTTTTGATATATTTTTCAGGAATATTGTTTATCTTTCTGTGCGCTGACGCAGGCGAAGGGACAGGTCAATCCTCAGTCAGGATATATCATTACAAATGCTAACGACACCGTGACCGGGACCATCGACCTGCGCACGGAACAGCAGAGCTCCAGGGAGTGCCTGTTCCGCGCCCAGGGCGAGAGCGACTTCCGCACGTTCCTGCCGGGCGACATCAAGGGCTTCCGGCTGCTGAACGACGGGGCCTACTACGTGACGCGGACGCTACCCGTCGGTGGGGTCGACAAAACGTTCTTCGCCGAATATCTGCTGCAGGGCGGGGTCAGCCTCTACCGCCTGGCCGACAATCACCAGTATCTGTACTATCTTGTGGACGAACAGGGGCAGGTGGCCGTCGTCAGGGAATATGAGCTGACGGAGGGGTCGGTGGCCGACAACATGCAGCTGAAGCGCGAGGCCCTGCTCCCGGCGGTGCGCCTGCTGGAAAAGAGCGAGAAGGCGTGCCAGCGGCTGTGGAACAGCCATATCGGTGCCGAGAGCCTGGTCGAGATTGTGCGCCAGTATGACAACGAGTTTTGTCAGAGTGCAGGCGACTGCGTGGAGTTCCGCTACGACCATAAGGCGGCGGAGAGCCAGAAGGTGCACTTCCGCGCTGAGGCCGGCTGGCGTCGCGAGCGGGTGTCAGCCTTCTATCGGTCGTGGGCCGGCACCCCCGAGCTGGGTCTCGGCGTCGACTGTCTGTTCCCGCGCTTCTCCCGGTCGCTGAGCATGCAGTGCATGGTGTTCGTGAGCAAGTGGAGCAAGTCGGGCAACTTTGAGGAGGCCAAGAGTCCGATTCACAATCCTCAGGGTCATGATGAGCTGCGCTTCATCCAGCTGCAGGAGCGTGTCGGTGCGACTTACCATTTCCTGCCCGATGCGCCCGTCGGTCCTCACGTCAAGGGCGGCGTCACGATCAACGAGTTTTTCTGCAACAAGGGTGATT
The DNA here is from genome assembly GCA_017458195.1 of Prevotella sp. Classification (GTDB taxonomy): domain Bacteria; phylum Bacteroidota; class Bacteroidia; order Bacteroidales; family Bacteroidaceae; genus Prevotella. Next base: position 19,114 of record JAFTGI010000130.1, on the reverse strand, counting down.
TCGACACGGAACTGATGTTCGGCTGCTATCTGGGCATCGGCGCCAGCGTCAATGTTGGCAGCCACAGGGTTGACGTGAGCGTCTGCGGCTCCACGAACGAGAATCTGTTTCGCCTGTCGGACACTCCGAAGAGCACGCTGCTGGCCTGCGAGGTCAGCCTGGCCTTTGTCCTCTGACGGGGGAAGCTTATTCTGCCCCCTGAGAAACTGAAAGAAATTTTCGTAATTCACATAATAAACAGTCCCCAGACAAGCCTCTTAGCTGTATGAATTACGAAAATTATGGTAATTTCTTTCCTTCTCAGATTGGGGGGCTGAGTCGTCACGGGATTACGTTAATGTTTGTTTAAATTTGGGGGAATCGGGAATAAATGCTTATCTTTGCCTTTTGATTGTGCAAAGCATACAAACTGAACGACAATTATGAAACGATTCCTACTCTATATCCTGACCGCACTCACGGTCGTACCTGCTGCGGCCGCCAGCATCAGCGACGATGCCGACCGCTGGCTCGACGTGCTCGACGGGAGCCTCAGCCGGCGCACCGAGTTCGACAAGGCCCGCACGGACCGCATCGACCTGCTGCGACGCGAGCTCAACGAGGCCCGGAAACGGGCGGGCAGCGACACGTATGAACTGAACTACGCCCTCTACGACGAATACAAGAGCTACTGCTACGACTCCGCCCGCCACTACGGCGAGGAGTGTCTGGCCATCGCCCGCGAGCAGCAGCGCGACGACCGCCTCGTCGAGGCGAAGCACGCTCTGGCCTTCTCGCTCATCTCGGCCGGTCTGCTCAGCGAGGCCGACGAGCTGCTGCGCAGCATCGACCGCCGTGAGCTGACGGGCCCGCTGCTGAGCCGCCACTACGAGCATGAGGCGCAGCTGTGGCGCACGCGGGCCGACTATATCGGTCAGGAGCCCTACTATACGCAGTACATCACGCGCAGCAACGCCTATCTCGACTCACTGCTGCAGATCACGCCCGTCGGCTCGATGAACTGGTGGTCGAACAAGGGCTCCGAGCAGATGCGCCGCCACGAATATCAGCAGGCCCTGGAGTCGTTCAACCATGTGCTTTCTAACGACTCCATCGACACCGACCAGCACCTCGTGGCCGTCACGGCGGCCGAGATGGCCTGGGCCTATGTCTATCTGGACAACGAACCGAAGGCCATCGAATACTTCGCCCGCTCGGCCGTGGCCGACAACGAGAGCGCCACGCGCGAGATCACGGCCCTCTACCACCTGTCGCGCCTCGTCGACAAGTATGGTCAGCACGAGCGCGCCAGCCGCTATGTCCATCAGGCGCTCGAGGACATCAACTTCTACAACACCCGCCTGCGCAAGGTGGAGATCAACGACATCCTGCCCATCATCGAGCAGGACCGCTACGACGCCCTCCGCTCGCAGCGCAACTGGCTCTTTGCGGCCACGGCCATGGCCATCGCCCTGCTGCTCGGCATCCTGGGCAGCTACTGGTTTATCCGCCGCAAGAACCAGCAGCTGACCGAGGCCCACCAGACCATCGCCGGCCAGCTGGAGGAGCTGCGCCAGGCCAACCTGCAGCTGAAGGAGGCCGACAAGATCAAGAATGCCTACATCGGCCGCTCGTTCTACACCAACGCCGAGTTCGTGGCCAAACTTGAGAAGTTGTTCCTCGCCCTCGACCGCAAGATTGCCACGCGTCAGTACGACGACCTGCGGTCGACGCTGAAGCAATCGACGCTCAACGCCGAGCGCGAGTCGATGTACGAAGCCTTCGACCAGACCTTCCTCAAGCTGTTCCCCAACTTCGTCGAGCGCTTCAACGCCCTCTTTGAGGAGAAGGACCGCCGCCAGCCGCCCACGGAGCAGTCGCTGACGTCGGAGATGCGCATCTTCGCCCTCATCCGCCTGGGCATCACCGACTCGGAGCGCATCGCCAAGTTCCTGGACTACTCCGTCCACACGGTGAACACCTACAAGACGCGCATCAAAAACCGCTCGACGGCCGACAACGACCAGTTTGAGCGCCTCATCATGGAGATCTGAGGCGAATATTCCGTTAATACAAAAGGCCTGCCGGGGAAATCATAATCCACTGTAGGACAAAGGCTTAAGGATTGTATAACCGCTATATTGGTTATACAATCCTTATTATATATGCGTATGTGGGGGAAAATGCCGACCTTTGCAAACAGCTAAGAACCATTTTTTCACCAGTAACGATATGAAACGACTCTTTTCATCACTCATCGTCCTCGTGGCCGCCCTGAACCTGGCTCAGGCTCAGACGGAAACGCTCAACCCCGTGGCCGACCCGCAGGCCGTGGTCAGCTGCGGTCAGGCCCGCTTCACGGTGCTGACGCCCCAGATGATCCGCATCCAGTGGAGCGAACGGCAGCAGTTTGAGGACCGCGCCACGTTTGCCATCGTCAACCGCCGACTGCCCGTCCCCCGGTTCACCCAGGAGCAGCGCGACGGCCAGCTGACCATCACGACCGACGCCCTGACGCTCAAATATAAGATAGGTGGGCGCATTGACGCCTCGAAGCCCTCCGACGAGGTGCTCTCCGTCAGCTTCACGATGAACGGCCGCCCCGTGGTGTGGTATCCCGGCAAGGACGACCTGCTCAACCTGAAGGGCACGACGCGCACCCTGGACGGCCAGATCGGCGACAACAAGCGGCGCGAGATGGAGAACGGCTTGATTTCGCGCGCCGGCTGGTCGGTCATCGACGAGTCGCCCCGCGCCCGCCGCGGCGACGGCTCCACGACGTTTGCCTTCGACGGTCAGCAGGACGGCATCGACTGGGTCAGCGAGCCCGTCGACAAGGACGCCGTCGACTGGTATTTCCTGGGCTACGGCCATGAGTATAAGCGCTGTCTGGGCGATTTCATCAAGGTGGCCGGCCGCCAGCCCATGCCGCCGCTCTACGTGCTGGGTTACTGGTACTCGAAGTATCAGCGCTACACGGCTGAGGAGTTCATGGAAATTGCCGACGACGTGAAGCGCAACCAGATTCCGATGGACGTCATGATCTTCGACATGGACTGGCACACCGAGGGCTGGACCGGCTGGACCTGGGACAAGAGCATCATCCCCGACCCCGAGGGCCTCATCGACTATATGCACCAGCGCGGCCTGAAGGTGGCGCTCAACCTGCACCCGGCTGACGGCGTCGACGACGACGAGGACTACTTCCAGGAGGTGCGCCGCGACATGGGCATGCCCGAGGACACGAAGGAGGTGCCCTGGAACCTCTCTGACGGCCGCTTCTATCACTCGATGTTCAACCGCATCCTGCGCGCCCGCGAAAAACAAGGTGTCGACTTCTGGTGGATCGACTGGCAGCAGAACCTCACGTCGAAGTATGTCGACGGGCTGGGCGAAACATTCTGGTGCAACCATGTCTTTTATAACGATATGCGACTGAACCGCCCTGACCACCGGCCCCTCATCTTCCACCGCTGGGGCGGACTGGGCTCCCACCGCTATCCCATCGGCTTCTCGGGCGACTCGTTCACGACCTACGGCACGCTGGCCTGGCAGCCCTACTTCACCGCCACGGCCTCCAACGTCTGCTTCGGCTATTGGGGCCACGACCTCGGCGGCCACCAGCAGACGGGCCCCAACGACCCGGAGATCTACCTGCGCTGGATGCAGTACGGCGTCTTCACCCCCATCTTCCGCACCCACGCCACCAACTGGCCGGGCATCGAGCGCCGCATCTGGAAGTACGAGAACTTCCCCCTGCTGCTCGAGACCGTGCGCCTGCGCTACGCCCTCATGCCCTACATCTACACCGCCTGCCGCCAGGCCTACGACACGGGCGTCTCCATCTGCCGTCCGCTCTATTATGAATGGCCTGAGGACAACAATGCCTATCTCTACGAAGACGAATACATGTTCGGCGACGACCTGCTCGTGGCCCCCATCGTGAAGCCGTCGGGCGCCGACGGCCGGGCCGAGCGCCGCACGTGGCTGCCCGAGGGCCGCTGGTACGACGTCTGCCGCGGCGTGGTGCGCGAGGGCGGACAGGTGCTGACCGACAGCTATGCGCAGCCCGAGATTCCCTATTTTATGCGCGCCGGCGCCGTGCTGGTCTGCAATCCGCCGATGCTCAACCTGAACGAGCGCCCCGACCGCCTCATCCTGAAAGTGGCCCCCGGCGCCAACGGCACGGGCACGCTCTATGAGGACGAGAACGACACCGAGGGCTACCGCCGCGGCCTCTGCACCCTGACAACCTTCACCCACAGCGCCAACCGGCTGACCATCAACGCCCGCCAGGGCCAGTTCCCGGGCATGCCCAAGGAGCGCGCCTGGACCGTCGAGTTCCTCAGCGTCGACCGCCCGCAGGCCGTCAGCCTCAACGGCCGTCGCCTGCAGAACGGCCAGTGGAACTACGACGCCGCCAGCCGCACCGCCACCGTCTACGTCGGCTCAACGCCCTTCAGCGAAACCACAACCATCACCCTCGAATAATCCCGATTATGAAAAAGATCATCACCCTTTTAGCCCTTCTCTGTCCCGTATGCTGCAACATCGTTGCAGCCCCAAAAGCAGCCCCAAAGGCCGCCCCCGCCCTCTGGATCAGCGGCCCGGCCGTCCCCAGCGGCGTGCAGCCCCTCGAGCTCATGCCCGACGGCCAGACCTACAAATACGCCGGCGCGCTCAACCCCGGCGAGCTCTATGTCCAGACCACAAAGAAAACCACCGGGGCCACCCGCTACCTCGCCCCCACCCTGCCCGACGCGCTCATCGCCAACCGCGGCACCGCCTACGAGGAACGCACCGAGCCGACGGCCTGGCAGGTTCCCTTCCAGAACGACCTCTACCGCTTCACCGTCAGCACGGCCGACCGCCGACTGCAGGGCGAGATCTTCCAGCCCTGGGGCGAGCTGTTCCTCGCCGGCGGCGCCACCGAGGTCGGCTGGCACTGCGAGGGCCGCATGCTGCTCATGACGCAGGACAGGGAGAACCCCTGCCTCTGGACCTGGGAGGGCGAGCTGCGCAACCATCCCGACGTCGAGGAGCCCCGCAGCTTCAAGTTCATGGGTCAGGACCGCTATCAGCCCAAGTCGATCCACCCCTACCGCCAGGGCGACGACCCGCTCAACGTCGGCCAGCTGCGCACGGGTGGCGACGACACCAAGTGGGACATCACGCAGGACGGCCGCTACCGCATCGAGATCGACCTGTTCCACGAGACCATCACGGCCCGTCTGCTGACGAAATGAAAATCGGAAAACGGCACTTCTCGAAGGTAATATAGGGGTATATTACTTTTAAAAAGCCCCGTTTCTTACATAAAACGACTAAACATCAAACAACAAAAAACTATTGAATATGAAACAGCATCTACTCACTGCGCTGCTCACCGTCATGGCATGTCTGACGGGCAGCCTCAGGGCCTCGGCCCTCGACCAGGTCGGCGATGTCTATCAGATCGGCAATGCCACGGACCTCGTAGCCTTCTCTAACCTCGTGGCCAGCGGCAACGGCGGCGTCAGCGCCGTACTGACGGCCGACATCGACATGACGGGCGTCGACAACTTCCAGCCCATCGGCACCACGTCGAGCCCCTTCCGCGGCACCTTCGACGGCCAGCAGCACTACATCATGAACCTCATGCTCGAACTGCCTGAGCAGGAGTATGTGGGACTCTTCGGCGTGCTCAACGGCGGCGCCTACATCAAGAACGTCATCATCGACTGGTCGTGCATCATCAGCGGCTCGGCCTTCGTCGGCGGCATCGCCGGCGGCACCAACGGCGGCGGCACCGTCACCTTCGAGAACTGTGGCAACGAGGCCTCCGTCGGCGCACAGAACCAGAACGCGGCCGGCATCTGCGGCGTCAGCATGGGCAGCCAGTGCGGCATCGTCATGCGCAACTGCTTCAACACGGGCGGCATCACCGGCGACCGCGAGTGCGCTGCACTCTGCGGATGGGTCGGCGATTCGGGCTCGACCATCACCAACTGCTACAACGCCGGCTTCGTCATCGGCATGGACGGCACCAACTCGCTCTGGCGCAACGGCAACGGCAAGGGCCTCAACAACTTCGACTCCTACGGCTATCAGGGCACGCTCATCAGCGAGGATGAGTACGACCTGATGTGGGGCTCGGTGTGCTATCAGATCAACGGCAACCAGTCGGACGACGTCGTCTGGTTCCAGACCGTCGGCGTCGACATGCACCCCGTGCCCTTCTCGTCGCACGGCGTGGTCTATGCCGTGGGCGACCTCTACTGCGACGGCACGTCGAAGGGCGGCGACCTGACCTTCTCGAACTCGAACGAGTCGAACCGCGACCCGCATGAGTTTGTCGACGGTGTCTGCAAGAACTGCGGCACGCCCGACGTCAGCTTCCTGACGCCCGCTGCCGACGGCTACTACGAGATTGCATCGGCCGTCGAGCTCAACTGGCTGGCCACGATGGTGAACAGCGGCAACAACAAGCTCAACGCCCGGCTGACGGCCGACATCGACTTCTCGACCTACACCGCCCGCGACGTGATGATCGGCGGCGACGCCTACTCGGCCAGCGAGAGCGACGACGCACGCGCCTTCTCGGGCACGTTCGACGGCCAGGGACATAAGGTGACGGTCAACTACAACGTCTCTTACGACGGCGTGGCGCTCTTCAAGGTGATCAACAACGCCACCATCCGCAACCTCATGGTCGACGGCGCCATCGAGAGCACGCAGCGCTTCATCGGCGGTCTGGGCTTCGTCAGCCGCGGCGCCTCGCTCATCGAGAATGTCGTCGTGGCCGTCAACATCACGGGTTCCTATCCCGGCGATGCCACCGACGGCGGCTTCTTCGCCGTCTGCCACGAGAACGTCACGTTCCGCAACTGCGGCTTCGTCGGCACCATGAACGCCCCCTACAGCGAGGGCTCGGCTGCCATCATCGGCTATGCTCACGGCAACGTGGAGACCATCATCGAGAACTGCTACGTCGCCTCGACCCTGCTCGAGCTGACTGGCAATTCTACCGTCATTGCCCGCAACGTGAACACCGTGCTCAACACATTCTATACCGACAACATCGTCACGCTCTACGACGACCGCTGCACCATCGTCAGCGAGCAGGCCGTCAAGTCGGGCGAACTGGCCTATACCATCAACCAGGCTGTCGACGGCAACCCCTGGCGCCAGACGCTCGGCCAGGATCTCTATCCCGTGCCCTTCGAGAGCCACGCCGTGGTCTATGCCAACGGTTCACTCTCCTGCGACGGCACGCCCAAGGGCACGCTGACCTACAGCAACACCGAGAGCGAGACGCTCCGCGACGCCCATCAGTATGATGCCAGCGGCGTCTGCACGGTCTGCGGCGCACGCCTCGTCAGCAACGGCCAGCAGCTCATGGCCGTGGCCGAGGGCATCAACAACGGCTCCATCAGCGCCAACATTCTCATCGACCTTGACGCCGACATCGACCTCTCGGGCTTCAAATACGAGGGCATCGGCATCCGCTTCAATGAAGCCACCGGTGAGACCGACGACGAAGGCAACCCGACCTACCGCGACGTGCTGCGTCCCTTCGAGGGCACCTTCGACGGTCATGGCCATCGCATCTCGAACATGCTGATCGACGTCGAGGACGGCAACAAGGGCCTCTTCGGACTCGTCCGCGGCGCCACCATCCGCAACGTCGTCGTCGACAACACTTGCGAAATCTACACCACGGGCTATTCGGCCGGCATCGTAGGCACTACTACCGGCGGCGGCGTGGTCACCATCGAGAACTGCGGCAACGAGGCGCTCGTCAACGTCGGCGCCAGCGGTGCCAACGGCGCCGGCATCCTCGGCGTCAACGACCTCAGCGCGGCCTATATCCGCATCGTCAACTGCTACAACACGGGCGACATCATCGGCCAGCGCGAGTGCGGCGCCATCAGCGGATGGCTCGGCGACCGCTTTGAGGTGGTCAACACCTACAACGCCGGAACCGTGGCCCCTGAGGCTGTCGACGGCATCCGCACCTTCGCCCGCCACAACAGCGGCGCCAACTTCACCAACTGCTACGAGGTGGGCAGCCAGCAGGTGCAGTCGGTCGAGTTCGACGACGTCGCCAGCGGCCGCCTCTGCTTCCTGCTCAACGAGGGCGCCGGCCAGACCGTCTTCTACCAGACCATCGGCGAGGACGAGCATCCCGTGCTCGACGCCACCCACGGCGTGGTCACCAAGTCGGGCGACACTTATACCAACGGCATCGCCAATGTTCAATATTCAATGTTCAATGTTCAATCAATCTATGACTTGGGCGGTCGCAGCCATGCCGTGATGCAGCGCGGCCTGAACATTGTTCGCCAGCAGGACGGCACGGTCAGGAAAGTTTTAGTTAAATAATAATGGTTATAAAAAGAGTAAGTTGGTTAGTTGGCTGTCTGGTCATTGCCCTTGCGGCGATGGGCCAGACAGCCCTGATGACTGCCGATGGCTCGACGGCCGTCTTCTATCCCGACCATTACGACGCCTCGCAGCACGCGCCGTCGCCCATCTTTGAGCATGAGCCGACAGCCATCCTGCCCCTAAAGGCCGACTGGCAGCTGCGCCCCGTCTTTTCCGTTGCTGACGGGCGGAGCGTGGCCACCGTCGAGGTGGGCACGGGCGTCGACCTCTACGGCACGGGTGAGGTGACGGGCCCACTGCGCCGCAACGGGCGGAGCATCCAGCTCTGGAACGTCGACACGCCGGCCTACGGCGTCGACGGCGGCACGCATCTCTATCAGAGCCACCCCTGGGTCATGGGCCTCCGCGAGGACGGCACCGCCTTCGGCATCATAGCCGACAACACCTGGCGCCAGACCATCACCCTCACCGACACCCCTTCCTCGTACGCTGCGACATCGTCGCAGCCCTCAAAAGAAAGTCCTTCCTCGTACGCTGCGACACCGTCGCAGCCCTCAAAAAGCACCGTCACCTTCAGCAGCGACGGCCCGCCCTTCCGCGTCGTCATCATCGAGCGCGAAAGCCCGCAGGCCCTCATGGCCGCCCTCACCGACCTGACCGGCCACATGGAGCTGCCCCCGCTCTGGGCCCTGGGCTATCAGCAGTGCCGCTTCAGCTATCAGCCCGACGCACGGGTCCGCGAGATTGCCGACACGCTGCGCCTGCTCCGCATTCCCAGCGACGTCATCTGGATGGACATCGACTACATGGACCAGTACAAGATCTTCACCTTCTCGCCCCGCGAGTTCCCCGACCCGAAGGGCCTCAACGACTATCTGCACGCCCACGACTTCAAGGCCGTCTACATGATCGACCCGGGCGTGAAGGTCGAGCCCGGCTACTTCGTCGACGACCAGGGCACGGCGGGCGACTACTGGGTGAAGGACAAGGACGGCCAGCCCTACGTGGGCAACGTTTGGCCCGGCCCCTGCCACTTCCCCGACTTCACCCGCCCGGAGGTGCGCCACTGGTGGGCCACCTTATATAAAGACTACATGGCCACCGGCATCGACGGCGTCTGGAACGACATGAACGAGCCCTCCGTCTTCGGCGGTCCCGGCGGCACCATGCCGGTGGAGAACAAACATGGAAGTGAGAAGTTGGAAGTGAGAAGTGAGAAGTATAATTACTTCGAAAACTCCATCAGCAACACTAATAAAACTTCTCACCTCTCACTTCTCACTTCTCACTTAAGATTCCACAACGTCTACGGCCTCAACATGGTGAGAGCAAGCCGCGACGGACTGCTACTGGCCAACCCGCAGAAGCGGCCGTTCATCCTCTCGCGAAGCAACTTCCTCGGCGGTCACCGCTATGCCGCCACGTGGACGGGCGACAACCTCTCGTCGTGGGACCAGCTGCGGCTCAGCGTGCCCATGACGCTGACGCTCGGACTCTCGGGGCAGCCCTTCAACGGCCCCGACATCGGCGGCTTCTGCGAGAGTGCCGACGGCGACCTCGTGGCCCACTGGACGGCCATGGGCGTCTACTTCCCCTTCGTGCGCAACCACTCCATCAAGGGTTCGGTCAACCAGGAGCCCTGGGCCTTTACGCCCGAGGTGCTCCAGGCCTGTCGCACGGCCATTGAGCGCCGCTACCGCCTGATGCCCTACATCTACACCCTCTTCCGCGAGGCCAGCGTCGACGGCATGCCCGTCATGCGCCCCCTGTTCATGGCCGACCCCAAGGACCTGAGCCTTCGCCGCGAGGACCGCGCCTTCCTGCTTGGCCCCGACCTCATGATCATCCCCCGCTGGGCCCCTGACGCAGCCCAGCCCCAAGCCGAAGCCTGGCCTGTTGTCCCGTATGCTGCAATATCATTGCAGCCCCACCAGCAGGAAGACGCCTATCAGCCCACGCTGCGCCAGCGCCCCGGCAGCATCATCCCCTTAGCCAACCTGGCCCAAAGCACCGCCACGCTGCGCACCGACTCGCTGACGCTGCTCGTCAGCCTCGACGCCGACGGCCGCGCCACCGGCACGCTCTACGAAGACCAGGGCGACGGCTACGCCTATCGTCAGGGCGACTACAGCCTAAGCCGCCTTGAGGCCTCATTAGCCAAGCGACAGCTGACCGTCAGCCTGCACCCGACCGAAGGCCACCGCGCCCAGCCCCAGCGCTGGCTGCGCATCGCCTGCGTCCGCGACGGCCGCGTGCAGCTGTCAGCCTGGCAGCAGGGCAGCGAAGCCACGATGAAAATCAAGAAATAATATCATTATCCACCATTAACTAAATTATTAAAACGTTATGAAAAAGCTATTAGCATTCATGGTTCTCTCCGTTTTTGCCCTCACGGCAAACGCTGAAGACCACTATCTCGTGGGCGGCTGTACGCCCAGCGGATGGAGTTCGGGCGCCTGGGAGCGCTCGGCAGTGGCAATGGTGAACATTGCAGCCGACGAGTGGATCTGGACAGGCAAGCTCACCGTGGCCGACGGCGACGACGGCCGCTTCAAGATTCCCAACTCTGCCGGCGGATGGGACGGCTACTGGGCCCCCGAGCAGGACTATCTGCTCACTGAGGAGTGGGCCGACCTGTCGACCAGCGGCGACGGCGACTACAAGTATCGCGTGGCCGAGGAAGGCATCTACAAGGTGACCATCAACACCGCAACGCTGAAGATCAAGGCCGAGAAGCTCGCTGAGCCCCAGAAGGACGGCGACTTCTACGTCCTCACAACTGTGGCCGACTACTACTGGTATGCCGGCTACACCACCTCCGTCGAGAACACCTCGAAGGCCCGGCTGGCAGCCGACCTCGACTTCGCTGCCGACGGCTTCTTCCCCCTGTCGTGCGACCGCAACAAGTTCAAGGGCGAGTTCGACGGCGCCGGCCATACCCTCGACGGCATGACCATCCTCGGCACCAACGAGAATGTGGCGTTCATCCGCTATGCCAGCGACGGCGCCTACATCCACGACCTGCTCATCGGCCTGAACAGCTCGTTTGAGGGCAATGCCAAGATTGGCGGCGTCATCGGCTATGCACGCGACGGCGGCGAGGTCCGTCTGTCGAAGGTCATCAACATGGCCACCGTTAGGTCGACGGGCAACAACAATGCCAATGCAGCCGGCCTTGTGGGCTGTACCGACGACGGCACCCGCCTCACCGTCGCCGACTGCGCCAACATGGGCGCCGTCAGCGGTCAGGACGGCCAGTGCGGCGCCTTCGCCGGCTGGACCCAGAGCGGCACCACGTTCACCAATTGCTGGAACTGCGGCAACGTCCAGAACCTGGAGAGCAACTACAACCTCTATCGCAACCCCGGCGCCGTCACGGCCACCAACTGCTACGACGCCTCCGGCAACGACACCTTCGGTCAGGGCAACATCGTCGACCCCGCCACCATCGCCACTGGCGAGCTCTGCTACAAGCTCAACGGCAACAAGAGCACCGACGTCGTCTGGTATCAGAAGATCGGCACCGAGGCCTTCCCGACGCCCTTCGGCACTGATGTGGTCTATGCCAACGGCGACCTGCTCTGCGACGGCATCACCGAGAAGGAGGGCTCCGAGCTCAGCTTCTCGAACACGGAGGGCGGCAACGTCGATCCCCACACGTTCGCCGACGGCTTCTGCTCCGTCTGCAATGCGCTGGATCCCGACTACATGACGCCCGTCGACGGCTTCTACGAGATTGCCACCGGCCAGCAGCTCCACTGGTTTGCCAACAAGGTGAACCAGGGCAAGGACAAGGCCCTCAACGCCCGTCTGACGGCCAATGTCGACTATTATGAGTACGACAACGAGATGATCGGCAACGGCGACGAAGGCGAAGCCTACGCCGGCACGTTCGACGGTCAGGGCCACAGCGTCTACCTCAGCTACAGCTGCGAGCAGCAGAACGTCGCTCTGTTCCGCTACCTGAAGAACGCCACCATCCGCAACCTCATCACCGACGGCACCATCCGCAACGAGGAAAAGTCATGCTCGGGCGGCATCTTCGCCGGCTCGCGCGGCGCCACCGTCGTCGAGAACTGCGTCAGCTACGTCAGCTTCCGCCGCAATTCGGGCGGCGACGCCACCATCGGCGGCATCGGAGCCTACATGCACGACAACGGCATCATCCGCAACTGCGCCTTCTACGGCAGCGTCGAGTCACCCAACGCCGAGGGCAACGGCGGTCTGCTGGGCTATGCCAACGGCGGCAACGACGTCCGCGTGGAGAACAGCGTGGTCAACGCTGCCACCTTCGAGTTCAGCGGCAACACCGTCTCCGTGGCCCGCAACTGCGGCAACGTCGGCAACACCTACGTCGTCAACTGCGGCAACGCCTCGCAGGCTGAAGAAATCAAGGCCACTGAGGAGCAGCTGGCCAGCGGCGAGCTCTGCTACCTGCTGAACGGCTCGGTGAGCGGCGGCACCTCATGGTATCAGCTCATCGACACCGACAACGCCCCGCTGCCTTTCTATAAGGAAGGCGCCGAGGTCTATGCCAACGGTCAGCTCTACTGCGACGGCACAGCCAACGACGAGGTGGGCCTCAGCTACAGCAACGAGAACCTGGGCACGCAGCAGGACGACCACAACTTCGTCAACGGCGTCTGCGACTTCTGCGGCGCTCCCGACGAGAGCTACATCGCCCTCGGCGAGGGCGGTCTCTATCCGCTGGCCACGGCCTCCGACGTAGAGTGGTTTGCTGCCATGGTCAACTTCGGCGACGCCGGCATCGGTGCTGAGCTGACGGCCGACATCGACTTCAAGGGCTCTGCGTTCGACGGCATCGGCTCGGTGAACCCCTTCAAGGGCACCTTCGAGGGCAACAACCACGTGGTGAGCAACCTGCACATCGACCTGCCCAATAAAACGAGCGTCGGCTTCTTCCACAAGGTGACCGGCGGCGCACAGATCAAGGGCTTCACCATCGACTACACCTGCTCGGTCAATGGCGACCATTTCGTCGGAGCCTTCATCGGCGAGACCACCGGCAGCGGCAACGTCACCCTGGAGCGCCTCGGCAACGAAGGCAGCGTGGAGTCGATCAACCAGAACGCCGGCGGCATCGTCGGCTGCAACCCCTCGGGCGACCTGCACATCGACCTCCTCAACTGCTACAACGCCGGATCTATCAGCAGCGGCTGGGACGCCGGCGGCCTCTCGGGCTGGTTAGGCAACGACGCCAACACGACCAACTGCTACAACATGGGCGCCGTCAGCGGCGGCGAGTCGTTCGCCCGCGGCAACAACATCCAGATCACCAACTGCTTCGACCCCGTCACCAACTGGCCCGCACTGCCCTCATCGCCCATCGAGGACTTCACCAACGGCACCGTCTACGCACTGCTCGCCGAGGCTGCCCCCGGCGTGTGGTATCTCAGCGCTGAGGTGGATGGCCATCCCGTGCTCTACGAGACGCAGTGGACCGCCACCGGCATCTGCGACGCCGTGCGCACCAGCGTCAGCGCCGCCGCCGTCTACAACCTGAGCGGACAGCGGGTGCTGACCCCGAAGCATGGTCTCTACATCGTCAACGGCCGGAAGGTCGTCAAGTGACCTCAAGATTGGGAAAAAAATTCAGTACATCGGCTGTGTACGTTTTGTACATGGCCGATGTACAATTCGTACATAGCCGATGTACAAAACTGGAACTATTCCTGACACCACCCTGTTAAGAGAGGGTTATTTCTTAAAAATATGGAAAAAGGTTGGCAGTTTCGAAAAGTTTCCATATATTTGCAGTTTGAATCATAATCATTACGCAAAAAAATGACTTTTACTGAACAAGCAAACCGGATTTTCCTGCAGGCGATACGCGACTATCACCTGACTGATCATGTTGACACACCCATCAGAAACCCCTACGACCGCGACTCCATAGAATACCAGCTCTACCTGAAATGCTGGATCGACACCGTGCAGTGGCACCTGGAGGACATCATACGCGACCCGCACATCGACCCGGCCGACGCCGTGGGACTGAAGCGCCGCATCGACCGCTCCAACCAGGACCGCACCGACCTCGTCGAGGAGATCGACACCTACTTCCGCCGCCTCTACAGCGACGTCAAGCCTCTGCCGGACGCCCGCCTCAACACGGAGAGCCCCGCATGGGCCGTCGACCGCCTGTCGATCCTGGCCCTGAAAATCTGGCACATGCAGGAGCAGGCCGACCGCCAGGACGCCTCGGAGGAGCACGTGGCCCGCTGCCGCGCGAAGCTCGACGTGCTGCGCGAGCAGCAGGTGGACCTCTCGACGGCCATCGACCAGCTGCTGGAGGACATCCAGGAGGGCCGCAAGTACATGAAGGTCTACCGCCAGATGAAGATGTACAACGACCCCGCCACCAATCCGGTGCTTTATAAAAAGGTAAAAAAGTAAAAAGGTAAAAAAGTAAAAATTATATATTCGGCGGAGTGAGACACGAGCATATCCTCGTCATAAGGTTTTCGGCCCTGGGCGACGTCGCCATGACGGTGCCGGTGGTGTGGGCGCTGGCACAGGAGTACCCTGACGTGCGCATCACGGTGCTCTCGCGGCCTTTTGCACGCACGTTCTTCGAGGATCTGGCTCCCAACGTCAACTTCATGGAGGCCGACGTTCGCCAGGAATACCACGGCGTGAAAGGCCTCAACGCCCTCTATCGGCGACTGGTGGCCAAGCAGCTGACCCACGTGGCCGACCTCCACTCGGTGCTGCGCTCCGAATACCTGCGCATGCGCTTCAACTTGGGCCGCTTCCGCGTGGAGCACATCGACAAGCACCGCCAGGAGCGCCGCCGGCTCGTCAGCCGCACCAACAAGGTGATGGAGCCGCTGCCGACGCCCTTCCAGAACTATCTCGACGTCTTCAGCCGCCTCGGCTTCCCCATACATCATCTCGACGACTTCCGCTCCATCTTCCCACCCGAGGGCGGCAACCTCAACCTGCTGCCCCGCATCATCGGCGAAAAGCGCTCGTGGGAGCAGTGGATCGGCATCGCTCCCTTCGCGGCCCACGAGGGCAAGGTCTATCCGACGGAGCTGATGGAACAGGTCGTCGGGCAGCTCATCGCCCGCTATCCGAAGTGCCGCATCTTCTTCTTCGGCCGCGGCCGCCAGGAGGACGAGGTCTTTCCGCAGTGGGTCAAGCGGTGGCCCCAGTGCGTCTATGCCGGCTGGCATCTGGAGACGATGCATCAGGAACTGACGCTGATGAGCCATCTCGACGTGATGCTCTCGATGGACTCGGCCAACATGCACATGGCTTCGCTCGTCGGCGTGCCCGTGGTCAGCATCTGGGGCGCCACCCATCCGCTGGCCGGGTTCATGGGCTTCCATCAGAATCCTGACAACGCCATCGGCCTCGACCTCGACTGCCGGCCCTGCAGCATCTACGGCCAGCGGCCCTGCCAGTGGGGCGACTACCGCTGTCTGACGGGCATCCCGCCCAAGACTATTGTTGACAAGATTGAAAAGGTGATCAATAGTCGGACATGAGAAAACTGCGCACGATAGAAATGAAACGCCTCACGGTCGAGCAGTTCCGCGAGGCCGAGAAACTGCCTGTTGCCGTCGTGCTCGACGATGTCCGCTCGATGCACAATGTGGGCTCCGTCCTGCGCACGGCCGACGCCTTCCGCGTCAGCGAGGTGGTGCTCTGCGGCATCACCGGCGCCCCACCCCACCCCGAAATCCACAAGACCGCCCTCGGCGCCGAGGAAAGCGTCAGCTGGCGCCACGAGGCGTCGGCCGTAGAGGCCGTCGACGACCTGCGCCGTCGCGGCTACACCATCCTGGCCGTCGAGCAGGCCGAGGGCTCCACGATGCTTCATGAGTTCCGTCCCGAGCCAGGGCGCCGTTATGCCCTCGTCTTCGGCAACGAGGTGAAGGGCGTGGCCCAGGAGGTGATCGACCGCAGCGACGCCTGTCTCGAGATTCCCCAGCACGGCACGAAGCATTCCCTCAACGTCTCCGTCACCGCCGGCATCGTCATCTACAGCGTTGCCCTGGCCATGACTTGATTTTTTTAGGATTTCCTAGGCCCTCCTAAAAAAAATCGAAGGCTTGCAGAGCACTCTGCAAGCCTTCGATTTTTTATCGAAAGAACAATTACTTCAGAATCACCTTCTTGCCACCCACGATGAAGAGGCCCTTCTGCGGCTGGCTGACACGCTGGCCGTTGAGGTTGTAGACAGCCTTCTGACCGTCGACGGTCTCGATGCTGGCAATGCCGGTGGTGTCGTCCTTGCTGACGCTGATGAGCTTACCGTTGATCAGCTCGGGAGTCATCACATCGTTCTTGACATAGCGCTGCAGATTGCCCTCGAAGACCACCACGTCGCCCTCAGCAAAGAGGTCGAGCGTCTCCTCAGTGAAGGCCTCACCGTCGTAGCTCTTGCCACGGAAGATGGTGAACACTACCTCGCCGCCCTTCTCGTCGGCAATAGTAAGATTGACGTTGCCAAAGAGGGCGCCCGAGGCATTACGCTGGAAGTCGGGCGTGCCGACCACATAGCCCTTCACCTGATAGAGCTCAGTGGTGCTCTTGCCGTCAGCGAGACCTTCGATGATCTCCAGAGCCTCAGCCACGGTGATTTCCTGAGCGGGCTCGGGAGGAGTCACGGTGCCCTTCTCAATGTTGATGACAGTGACGTCGACCAGCTCGACGGTCTCTCCATACAATTTCTTCGGGCCTTCGACAGTCACGATGTCGCCAACCTCGATGCCAAGGCTTGCGAAGTTCTTCGTGTTGCCCTCAGCGTCGAGCGTACCGTAGATTGTTATCTCGCCGGTCTCGTCCTCGAGAATCCAGTTGCCATAGGTGGTGTTCGTAATCTTCGTGCAGGTGCCCTTCACGCGGTAGATGGTGCCCTCCTCGCCGGCGATGATCTCAGCGCAGGTAGCCTCAACGGCTTCGGGTTCGGGAGTGACGCCCTCATTGATGGTGTAGTCGACATAGACCTGCTTGCTGGTCTTCTCGCCAAGCACGGTCCAAGCGCGGACGCGGCAGCTCTTGGTGATGGTGAACGGGCCGGTGTAGTCGATCACGTCGGCGTCGCCCTCAGCATAGCGCACGTTGTACTGAATCTGCAGGCCTTCCTCAGCCGTGATGGTCACCTCGACGCTGCCGTCATAGACATTGTCGCCGTCGTTGGGGCTGATCACCGGGGCAGCAATCGTCTCCTCAACGGGAGCGGTGCCCTCGGCAAGCGTCACCACAACCTTGTTTATCTGAGTGTTGGCGGCAACGACGAGCTCAACCTCGTTGCTATTGCCAGTCCACTCACCCTTTTCAGCAGCCTTGCCGTTGAAGGTATTACTTGTGTTCCACTTAACATTGTTAATGACAACCTTCACGATAGAATTACTTTCAGGAGCCACAAGAGTCATGGTGCCGCCGTACATGCGCAGCTGCGGGCCATTGCTTGTACCCCAGAAGCGGTTGTTGGTTTTGCCACCACTGGGGGTAATGGTCATCGTCACACCACCTTCGGTGAGCACAAGGTCCTCAGTGATGTCGCCATCCTGGCTGTCGTTTGAAGAAACTGCAAAGTCAGAAGCATTGAAGTCGAAGGTCACATCATTACCAACAGGCTCCACGACGGGCTCAGTCGGCTCGGTCGGCTCAGTGGGCTCAGTGGGCTCGGTAGGATCAGTAGGATCGGTGGGCTCAACAACAGCGGTGCCGTCGAGCGTAACCACTACACTACTAAAATCGAACTGACCAGCCTTACTGTTTCCCTCGCTACCAAAGTCGGCCTTGTCACCAACTGTCAGCACGATTTCCTTGGCTGCACCCGTCCATGTGACGGTCTCATCGCCTGATGCCTGCTCTGCTATTGTACCAACAGAAGCAGTGATGGGAGCCAGACGCTTCAGACCCTGTGCAGAAATGTTGAAGACCAACTTAGTAATGGGTGTCTCAGACGTTATCGTCAGCGTGCCATTGGCATAGACACGGAAGTCACCATTCTTTGCATTGAATGTAGGAGCAGTTGAGCCATTAGCTTTATCTGCAAGGAAAGTGACGCCGCTAACGGTGGTTGCCTCCGTTGCAGCATTCTCAATGTCGGATGCCGAGATTGTCACTTCGTCGGCCATGACTGTGCCGCAAAGCATGAGCAGCATGCTGAGCAGCGAGAAACGTAATGTTTTTGTCATAATTAATTTAAGTTTTAAACGTTAATAGAAATTTACGCTGCAAAATTAGTCATTTTTATTTAATTGTTGCATGTTTGATTGTACAAAATAACTTAAACGGGCTCCGAAAATGCAGTTTTGGGGAAAAAATTTGGCCAAACCAAGAATTCTGATTATCTTTGCAGGTCAGAGTGAAACAAAAAATCAACAAATATATGGAATACAACTTCAGAGAGATTGAACAGAAATGGCAGAAGCGATGGGTCGACAGCGGCATCTATCGCGTAGTGGAGGACGAGCATAAGAAGAAATTCTACGTGCTCAACATGTTCCCCTACCCCTCAGGGGCAGGACTGCACGTCGGCCATCCCCTCGGCTATATTGCCAGCGACATCTATGCCAGATACAAACGGCTGCGCGGCTACAACGTGCTCAACCCCATGGGCTACGACGCCTACGGACTGCCCGCCGAGCAGTATGCCATCCAGACGGGACAGCACCCCGCCATCACCACCGAGAAGAACATCAACCGCTATCGCGAGCAGCTCGACAAGATAGGATTCTCGTTCGACTGGATCCGCGAGGTGGGCACCTGGGTCCCGAAGTACTAG